>JACMND010000120.1 GCA_014378705.1 Pedobacter sp.
TACTGCAATTAACATGTGGATAGTAACAACCCATGCCAACAAATTTGTACTAACAACAATAGATCCCAGCCAACCTTGAAATCCTACTAAAAACAAATTGAACAGGCTTAAAAGAAATATTTTTTTTCTTGAACGGATGTACGTTAACGAAGCTATTAGACAAGCAATAAGTAAAAGACCATAGACAGCGCCAACAAGCCTGTTAGCATATTCGATCCAGGTTTTAGCTGCATTAAATTCTTCGGGTTCTAAAATGCTGACGTCGTCTCTTATTTCGTTAGCAAACAATTTAAAACCTAAGGCATCCAGTATATTGGCAAACTTTTGATTTTTTGTTATCCTCCCTTGCACATACTGCTCTTTGTAATTGGCCGGCAATTGCGCTACATTCGTTGGTGGAATATACTGGTTAAAACATTTAGGCCAATCAGGACATCCCATCCCTGAGCCGGAACTTCTAACAATTCCTCCTGCAAGAATTAAAGTAAAAAGAGTAATTATAGATATTAGATTAATCTTAAGAAATTTCTTTTCGCTTGCGGGAAACATTTTAAATTTAATTCCTAATCTTCCTGATTTTATGCCTTTTCAATCAATGCCCAATTGAAGGTTACACAAGAGCTTAAACCTCTTGTGTGGCCTTAACTTCTGGGCGATTATTTTTAACCCAGGTTTCCTGAATTTTTTCTGCTTCCGGATTTCCTTCGAAATCATGGGGAAGGTTTGAACTCATCGTTTCTGAGAAAGGAGTTGTCTGCGGAATAAAATCTTCATCATGACCTGGTTTGCTATAATCATAAGGCCAACGATAAACCGTAGGTATTTCACCAGGCCAGTTACCATGAATTCCTTTTACAGGAGTGGTCCACTCCATTGTATTTGATTGCCATGGGTTTTGAGAAGCTTTTTTTCCATAAAAAATTGAATAGAAAAAATTCCAAAGGAAAGCTACTTGAGCCAAGGCAGACATAATAGCAGCCCAGGTTATAAATATATTTACGGTTAGCCATTCTTTCATGAATTCAAATTCTGTGAAAGCATAATAACGACGCGGGACTCCATCTAATCCCATAAAGTGCATGGGAAAGAAAACCAGGTAGGCACCAACGAATGTAAACCAGAAGTGAATATATCCTAATTTCTCGTCCATTAAACGCCCAAACATTTTAGGAAACCAATGATACACACCGCAGAGCATTCCAAAAATAGCGGCGGATCCCATAACCAAGTGGAAGTGGGCAACCACAAAATAGGTATCATGCAAATTTATGTCTAAAGCTGCATTTCCCAGGAATATTCCTGTTAAGCCTCCTGAAATAAAAAACGAAACCAAACCGATCGCAAAAAGCATAGCTGGTGTAAAACGAATGTTGCCACGCCACAATGTTGCCAGGTAATTAAAAGTTTTAACAGCTGATGGTACAGCGATGATAAGCGTAGTGATCATAAACACCCCACCCAAAAAAGGATTCATCCCAGTAACGAACATGTGGTGGCCCCATACTACAAAAGAAAGAACGGTGATTCCGATTAAAGAATAAACCATTGCATGATAACCAAAAATGGGCTTACGAGAGTTCGTAGCAATCACTTCGGAGGTGATACCCAAAGCGGGCATTAATACAATATAAACTTCCGGGTGACCCAAGAACCAAAAAAGGTGCTGCCACAATATCGGACTTCCTCCCTGATTTGGCAATACCTGACCTGCAATAACGATGTCCGAGAGGTAAAAACTGGTTCCAAAACTACGATCGAATATCAATAGTACAACGGCTGAAACTAAAACCGGGAAAGACAAAACTCCAACAATAGCCGTTAAGAAAAAAGCCCATATTGTTAAAGGCATTTTCCACATGTCCATTCCCTTTGTACGCATGTTTAAAACAGTGCTGATGTAGTTCAAAGCACCAATTAAGGAGGACGCCACAAAAATAGTCATACTGACGAGCCATAAAGTCATTCCGATCCCTGAACCGGGGATAGCTTTGGGCAAGGCGGATAATGGTGGATAAACTGTCCATCCTGCACTTGCCGGACCTGTTACAGTAAAAAAGGAGGCCATCATAACCATACATGCTGTAAAGAAGAACCAGTATGATAACATGTTAAGAAATGGCGAGGCCATATCTCTTGCTCCTAGTTGTAAAGGAATTAGCAGGTTACTAAAAGTACCGCTCAATCCGGCCGTAAGAACAAAAAACACCATCATGGTACCATGAATGGTAACTAATGCCAAGTAAAATTCAGGTTTAATTCTACCCCCTTCAGCCCATTTTCCTAGAAATGTTTCCAATAAAGGAAAACTTTTATCAGGCCAGCCCAACTGCAACCGAAATAAAACAGATAACATCATCGCTATCACCGCCATGATAATCCCGGTAATCAGGAATTGCTTGGCGATCATTTTATGATCCTGGCTAAAAATGTATTTCGTTATAAAAGATTCTTTATGATGACCATGACCCTGATCGTGGGTATGTAATACGGCTGTGTTCTGTAAAGTTGTGCTTGCCATAATTTAATTTCTAGTATTTGTATTTAAAGCCATTTTATTTTTAATAGCGCCTTCTTTCTCTGCTGCCATTTGCAATTCCTTTTTAACATCATCGTTATACATTAAAGCTTGCTTAGCTAACCATGCAACATACTCAGCGTCACTTACTACTGTTATTTTGTTTTGCATGTTGTAATGGCCTGCACCGCAAATTTTTGCACAAAGGAGTATAAAATCAAACTTGGGATCGTTGCGTTTCACACGCATTTCGGCAGTTGTGTATTTTGGGGTAAACTGGAAAAACGTAGGCATCCCGGGAACGGCGTTCATCTGAACCCTAAATTCAGGAATGTAAAAACTATGAAGTACATCTTTAGAACCGATCATAACCCTTACCGCCCTGTTAACAGGAATTACAATTTCACCAGCCAGTTTATCATCCCAACTGTTTCTATCTTTAAAATCAATGCCTAAACTATTAATTGGCGTAATAAGCTTATAGTTGCTAATGCCCACTTTATTATCGGTGCCTGAATAACGAATGTTCCATTTAAACTGTTCGCCTCTTGCTTCAATTAAAACAGCGCTCTTTTGTTCTGCTTCCGGTGGGTTTGTGATACTTCTCCAGGTAAAAAATCCCAGTAAAACCAATACGGTTAAAACAATTGCAGGGGCAATAGTCCAGATGCGCTCGATTGAATTATTGTGCGGATAAAAATAAGCCTTACGTTCAACAGAGCCTCTGTACTTAAAAGAAAATCCAAATAGGATGATATGGGTTAAAATGAAAACAATAGTTGTAATTATTGTTGTGATGTAAAACATGAGATCGATGCGTTCTCCATGTACTGACGAAGATTCGGTTATGCTCATTTTCCCCTGAACATCATATGACCAATAAACTCCGTAAAGGCCCGCAACAAGAGCGATGGCAAACATGACTCCCTGAACTTTTCGGTAGTCAAAAGCTATTTTTTTACCTTGCATCTCTCTACTAACTTCATAAACTTTTAACGTTTTACCTATGATCGCCAGAAAAACGCAGAACATGAAGAAAAGAAGAACGTAAAATATTGCAGATTTGTAAGTATCGCTATGATCAACCGTTGGCGCAACAACTACGTAAGCATTTTTTGTGGTATCAACCGCCGTACTGATCAACGTTTTTTCCTGTACAACTGCGGTCGCAACTACAGCTATACTGTCAGCTTTAGCGGGTCTGGCGGTAGAATCAGTAGTTTGGGCAGTTGCAGGTAAAATGTGTCCTGAAAGAATACTAACTATTATAAGGACAAACCACAGTTTAAAATTAATTTTTTTAGTCAAACCCATTTTATTATAATAATCTATCTTAATTATTTCACAGTTAAATCTGGTGATGTAAACTTTCATCAAGAAAAGGATGATGTACCGGAACCAGAGATCTTTTGCTTAAAGAATTTAACATTACAAATGTAAATACTCCTACAAAACCAATTGTAATACCAATTTCAATTAATCCAAATCCGCGATTTTCAGCGACTGTACCTGGCATAATCATCATATAGTAGTCAAGCCAATGGCCAACCAGTAACATTATACAAACGAACATGAGTGTATTCATTTGTCGTTTGGAGTCTCTGGTCATTAAAATAAGTATCGGAGCAACAAAATTTATCGCAATATTGACCCAAAACCATGGTAAATACTCCGGTTCAAAGCGTTTGTAGAAGTAAACCGTTTCTTCCGGAATATTTGCATACCAGATTAATATAAACTGTGCAAACCATACATATGTCCAGAATATAGAAAATGCAAATATGAACTTGCCAAGGTCATGCAGATGGTTTTCATTAATCCAGCTAAGATTTCCAGATTTTTTTAGCAAAATTACCGTTAAAGTAATCGCACATAAGCCAGAAACCCACATAGCCGCAAAGTTATACCATCCGAACATTGTTGAAAACCAATGAGCTTCTAAAGACATGATTACATCAAAAGACCAGATTGGGGTTGTGAAACCAAAAACAATCAGAAATATAACAGACCATTTAATACTCTTATTGTAGGATGTTAGTCCACCTTCCATATCCTCATTTTCTGAATACCGGGTTAACATCAAAGCGAAAATACTGTAACTGGCCAGAAAAATAACCAACCGGGTTAGGAAAAAGGGAATATTTAAGTATCCTGATTTGCCTGCTATCAGGGCATCGTAATTTTGACTGTTCGGATCTGTTAATCCTTCTTCTGTCCAGTGATGGTATAAATTATGCGTTAATAAACCTGCGGTACAAACAATAATTAATGTAATGGCAGCTATTGGTAATACTCTTGCGAATGCTTGCGGAATACGTAGCAAACCGGCGGACCAACCTGCCTGAGCAACGAATTGTAAGGCTAGAAAAAATGCACCGGCAGCACAAACACTTGTAAAGTAGTAAGCCATTAAAAGCAAATTGGCGAAAGTCCGTTCAGCATGATCCGTAAAAAAGCCGAATAAAATAGCCAGGATCCCAATTACGATAGCAATTAAACTCCAGGTTTTTGGTTTACCCGTAAAGGCAAATTGTTCAGTAAAATTATGGTTGTGGTTTTGATTTCCCATCTGGATTTTGCAATTGACTACTTTAATTTCTGTAATTCGTGAACGTACATAACAATTTTCCAACGTTCTTCTGGAGTAATCTGATATTTATGAGCTCCCATTAAGTTTACGCCGTAAGTGATGGTATGGAAAATTTTTCCATCAGTAAGATCACTCATATTACCCCCTCTGGAAGATTTTCCGGTACCATATGCCGGCGGTGCTGGAAATTTTTCCAATTTTACGATAGAGCCATCGCCTCTACCCTCATAACCATGGCAATGGGAGCACATGTTTACATACAAGGTTTTTCCTTCCTGAAGAGTTGCAATAGTTAGGGGTAGCGGATTTTTTAAACCCTCACTTGCTTCCAGGTATCCTTCCGGAGTATTTGGATACTCATCAACCCTGTCAAAACCTACAGGTGTTGTGTTAGGAGGAGGAACCTGAGCTGTCTGACCATTTTTAAAATTCTTATTCGGTTGATCTGGATTAAAAGCTTTTGCCTCATACATATTTGGTGCATACTCCCACCCTGGGCTACGTTTATCACCACATGAAGAAACAACAAGTATGGTGATGCCTATAAAAAGAATGAAATAAAGTAACCGCAACTTATTCATAACTTAAAAATTTCCTTTCATTGTGCTTTATTTCAATAGCACCTGCTTCTTTTAAAATGTTATCTATTTTATCCGGATATGGATTTGCTTCTGCATCTATTGCCACAACGAAGCGATCATTTGTCGCCCGTAGATCCATAACCCTTGGAGCACGTCCTGGGAATAGATGGTTAACAAAAAAGTAGGTTCCCACCATTCCAAATGCACATAATAAAACGGTTACTTCAAACATAACGGGAATAAAGTCCGGGAAAGCGAATGCGGGTTTACCGCCAATATTCATCGGCCAGTCTTGTACAAGCATGTAATACATCATAGAAAAAGCTAAGACAGTTCCAAGTGCACCAAAGCAAAAAGCGACGATAGGCAATCTTGATCGTTTAATTCCTAGTTTATCTTCTATTCCGTGAATGGGCATGGGAGTAAAAACATCATATATGCTTACGTTCCCTTCCTGAAGTTTATCAATTCCGTGCATCAGATCATCCGGATCAGCAAAATGACCTAATATATATTTAATATCACTCATGATTAAAGTTTTGCATATTCGTTTTCTTGTACATGATCGTACTTATTAAGCGATTCTTTATAAAACTCAGCCTGTTCTTTATTGACAGCGTTCTCTTTTATCAGCTTTTGTTTTGCCTGGTCACTTGAGCTTTTCAGCAATAGTTTTACTTCAGCCATCGCAATTGCAGGAAGCACCCTCAGAAACAATAAAAATAATGTGAAGAATACTCCAATGGAACCGATAAATATACATACGTCAATTACGCTTGGATAAAACATTACCCAGCTCGAAGGAAGGTAATCTCTATGTAAAGAAGTAACGATAATCACAAAACGTTCAAACCACATACCGATGTTCACCACAATGGATAGAATCCAGGAGAGGGCTACACTCGTCCGAATCTTTTTAAACCAGAACAATTGTGGAGATATAACATTACAGGTCATCATCGTCCAGTAAGCCCACCAATAGGGTCCGCTTACGCGATTTAAAAAAGCATATTGCTCATATTCTGCACCAGAATACCAGGCAATAAAGAGTTCTGTTAAATAAGCAACTCCAACTATTGAACCAGTTAAGATGATGATCTTATTCATGGATTCAATGTGGAACATGGTAATGTAATTCTCAAAGTTCATCACCTTACGGGTGATTAATAACAAGGTTTGCACCATGGCGAAACCTGAAAAAATGGCTCCGGCAACAAAATAAGGAGGAAATATCGTTGTATGCCATCCTGGAACTACCGAGGTTGCAAAGTCCATGGATACAATCGTATGTACAGAAAGTACCAGCGGTGTAGAAATACCTGCTAATACAAGGCTGACTATTTCAAAACGCTGCCATGTTTTTACAGATCCGTTCCAACCAAAAGATAAAACAGAATAAATACGACGTCTTAAACCGGTTGCACGATCACGGATAGTAGCAATATCCGGCAATAAACCGGTATACCAGAAAACTAAAGAGACTGAGAAATATGTTGAGATCGCGAAAACATCCCATACCAATGGAGAATTAAAGTTTACCCACAATGAACCAAATTGGTTTGGCAGAGGCAACGCCCAGTAGGCCAGCCATGGACGACCCATGTGGGCTACAATATAAGTGGCCGCACAAATTACCGCAAAGATAGTCATCGCTTCTGCGGATCGGTTTATGGAATTTCTCCAGTTTTGTCTGAAAAGCAGTAATACTGCGGAAATTAATGTTCCGGCATGGCCTATACCTACCCACCAAACAAAGCCGGTAATATCCCAGGCCCACCCAACCGTTTTGTTTAAACCCCAGGTTCCAATACCAAACCAGAAGGTATAACTAACGGACACAAGCCATAACAAAGCGCCAAGAGCGGCGATAGTAAAACCTATCCACCAGGCTTTATTTGGTTTATTTTCTACAGGAACCAGAATATCTTCGGTCACCTTCGCGTACGTAATGTTACGCCCGGTAACTAATGGTTCTCTAAGTATAGATTCGTGATGAGATGACATATTCTTATAAATTTCTACCCGTTATAATATTATTTAAGCCTCTGCAATATTTCTAATTTTTGTCTGATATCCAACTCCCGGTAATGTGTTGATCTCTTCTAAAACATAATACGTACGCTCGCTGGTCAATGCTTTTGATACCGCCGACTTGGGATCGTTACTATCCCCAAATATAATCGCGTTGGTTGGGCACGTTTGCTGGCAGGCGGTTAGTATTTCGCCATCTTTAATGGTTCTCCGCTCCAATTTTGCCTTCAATTTTCCGCCTTGTATACGCTGTATACACATAGAGCATTTTTCCATTACTCCTCTTGAACGCGGAGTTACATCTGGATTTAGAACCAACTGAGTAAATTCATTGTTCAAATAATTATCAAAACGGGAATCGTTCCAGTAATTAAACCAGTTAAAACGCCGTACTTTATACGGACAATTGTTAGCACAATATCGGGTGCCGATGCACCGGTTATATGCCATATGGTTTAAACCCTCTGAAGAATGCATGGTTGCGATAACCGGGCAAACTGTTTCACAAGGCGCATGCTCACAATGCTGACAAAGCATTGGCTGATGAATAACAGTAACGTTATCCAGGTTTTCCAGCTGCTTAATCTCGTTTTCTTCAGTTACTTTTTCAGCGCCTTCGTTATAAGTATAATAACGATCAATACGAATCCAGTGCATTTCTCGGCGGCGGCGAACTTCATCGCGACCTACTACCGGAATGTTATTTTCGGCACTACAAGCAACAATACAGGCACCGCAACCCGTACACGCGTTCAGGTCAATGGCCATAACCCAGTTATGACCGGGATGTTCGTAGCGGTCCCATAAATCATAAGTTTTAGCATGACCTTTACCCGTACCGGAATAGGGATCTTTGAGGTAATCCTTTAAGGTAGCTTCCCTGATAATGTTACGTCCCTCAATAGTATGATGCGTTTGTGTTTGAGCAAGTTCATATGTTCCGCCAACTTTGCTGATAGTCGCTGCGGATGTAAACTGAAAAGTTCCATTTTCAAAACTTAAGAAAGGATAAGCGTTCTTACCAACTTCATTACCGGCTTTACCAACTTTGGTACGGCCATAACCGAGTGCAATTGAAACTGTGCCTGCAGCTTGGCCTGGCTGAATTAATACCGGTAAAGTAAGACTGTATCTACCCGTTTTAACTTCTGCGAGATCCGTTTCTCCAATACCCAGCTTTTCAGCAAATTTTGGTGCAATCGCGATGTAGTTGTCCCAGGTAACTTTAGAAACCGGATCAGGCAATTCTTGTAACCAGGGATTGTTAGCGTGCTTTCCATCACCAACCGCGACATTTTCATAGAGAATAAGCTCAATGGCGTTTTCACCATCTTTGGCAAGTGCATTACTTTGATTATTAATTGTTTGAAAAACCGCACTCAAGTTTTGTGTAAAGGAGAATGCCCCTGAAGGCTTCTCTCCAAAATAAATCGAACCGCTTTGAAGCAACTGCTTCCAGGTAGAATTAGCTTGTGGCAAAACATTGATATTCCAGTTATTCTGAATATATTGGTAATAATCCTTAACCGGATTCTCAGACCATCCCAGAAAACCTTCTTCCGCATACCTGGTATCGTTTATGGGATTAATTGTAGGTTGCAAAATTGTATAAAAGCCTTCTACCGGGTTCGCATCGCCCCAGGATTCAAGATAATGATGTGTGGGTGCTACTATCTGGCATAAACCAGCAGTTTCGTCCATTCTATCGGCAAAAGAAACACGGAGTTTAACTTTAGCTAAAGCATCCGAAAACTCCTTGGCATTGATAAAATCGTAGCCAGGATTCGCATTCATAAAGAAAACCGCATCAACTTCTCCCCGTTTCATTTCGTTAACGCAGGAAACAAACTCCGCATCATTACCTAGGTACTGAAATGAAGCGTTTGCCAGATCAATGGTTGTACCATAGCTTCCTAAAAGAGAGTTGATGGCGTTTACAAGAATTTGAGTTGATACATCGTTTGAGCCACAAACTACCAGGCACCTGCCCTTTGCCGCTAAAAGTTCTTTGGCAATTAAAGTAATAGCTTTATTGGCATTTGGATTATTCGCAAGTGGTTTGCTCACATTAGCTCCGCCTAAAGCAGCGTAAAGATTCATTAAAGCAATACCTTGTTCTGATGGCTTTATTAAGATTCTTGTATCAGCATTGGTTCCTGTCATGGTCATTCCAGCTTCAAGCTGGATGTGCCTTGACATTTTCTTGTTTTTTAAAGCTGCGTTGTTCCGGTTAGATGCATACTGACGACTATATTCGATCGGCGATATCCAGGTACCTAAGAAATCAGCGCCAAAACTTACAATTAGTTCGGCCCTGTCAAAACGGTATCCCGGAATAACGGCCACACCAAAACTGTTTTCATTGGCTTTAATAATGCCTGTGTAAGAAATAGCATCAACCTGAACATGCTTTGTATTTGGAAATTGAGCAATAAAATCACCGATAACAGCCTTTGTTGATGGGCTGTTGATGGTAGATGATATGATCTTAATTTTTTTACCGTTTGCTTTAATTTTATTCAGTTCACCTTTAACGTATTGATCAAGCTGCGGCCAGGTAGTGGAATTTCCATTATAAACAGGGCCCTTTAATTTCGAAACATCGTAAAGATCTAAAACTGAAGCTTGTCCCTGGGCAGACATCTTACCTTTGCTTAAAACGCAGCTAGGGTTACCTTCAATTTTAATGGGACGCCCCTCACGGGTTTTAACCAAAATACTATGGCCGTTATAACTTGAGGAGTAGAAATTCGGAATTCCAGGAACCACTTCTTCAGGTTTAACTAAATAAGGAATGGCTTTATGGATGGGGCTTTTATTACATGCAGCTAAAGTTACAGCACCTAGACCGAAACCAAGAGTTTTTAAAAAATCACGCCGTGGTGCGATGGTGCTTAAACCCGCTTCGTTTAAAACTTCTTCAATAGGAAGAGGTTCAGAGAATTCACCTTTGTTTTTCTCGGTAAATTCTTTGGTTTTTTTTAGTTCTTCTAAACCTTTCCAATATTTTTTATTGCTATCCATTTAAGCTAATAACTGTATATATAAGTTTCAAATAATTAATAGTGACATTTACCGCACTCCAAGCCTCCCAACACTGCAGCAGTCACTTTTTCACCCTTTTTTAATTGATTATGTGCGGCCAGAAGTTGATCATAATACGCATTGTCTTTATGATTAACTTCTGTTTCTCTATGACAGTTGATACACCACTTCATTGTTAAAGGAGAATATTGATATACTTCTTGCATGGTTTGAATTGGACCATGACATTTTTGGCACTCAATCCCTGCAACACGGACATGCTGCGAATGATTGAAATAGGCAAAATCTGGGAGGTTGTGTATCCGTATCCATTCAATAGGTTTCTGGTTATTTCCATAGACTTTAGTTTCTGGATTGTAATCGAGGGCAGTATAGATTTTCAAAATCTCAGGAGAAATCTCACCATTATATTTTTCAGTTGCCTGAACATAATTATGGCAGTTCATGCAAACATTTGCTGAGGGTATAGATGCGTTTTTAGATTTGTAGGCACCAGAATGGCAGTATTGGCAATCTACTTTATTAACGCCGGCGTGTAACTGATGCGAAAATTTAATAGGCTGGACAGGTTGATATCCTGTATGAACACCAGTTTCCCACATCCCTTTCCAGCCTGCTGATCCCAATAAGATCACGGAAAGTAAGACTAAAAAGAAAATAAATTTTTTATTTTTACTTAGCATTTTTAGACCCGCTAACCGGTCTTTCTTTATTTCTTCCTCTTCTTCAACTTCAACACCTTTTTTACGGAGCATAACCCGCTCTAAAGTGTTAATTACACGATTTAAAACCAGTATGACCAGGAACGCGATTACAATAACGGCGATCAGACCGATCAGCATAAAATTGCTAACTCCACCATCGCCTGATCCACCTACTGCGGTTCCATCTGCTCCAACTGCCGCCCCTGCAGCAGCTACAGGCGGCTTGTCACCTTCTGCTTTAACGTAAGCGTAAATGTTTTTAACATCATCATCAGATAACTCCGTAAAGGCGGTCATCATGGTGGGCTTGTACTTATCATACAATACTTTTGCTTCTGGATCACCACTGGCGATCATTGCAGGAGCATTCTTGGTCCATTTTAAAAGCCAGGCTTCTGTATGACGTTCAGAAACACCTTTAAGCGCCGGACCGAGGACCTGTTTATTAATTGCATGGCAGGCTGTACACTTCTGCTTAAATATGGCCGCACCTGCTCCGACATCCTGTGCAAAGCTTACGCTTGATGAGAAAATACCAAAATATGCCGTAAATAGTAGTAGCGGTAGTATACTTTTAAAAAATAATGAGATGCTTCTCATATTGAAAATAATTCTAAAATCACAGTTGATCAATCTTAAGTTGGCATGAACGATTCATTTTCCAACATTTTTCAGTTGACAAAAGTATACTTTATTCAAACAACGATTACGTTATGATCATCTATATTACTAATTTATAACCGTTCTAAATAATTATTAAAACCATGCCTACTATATTTTTGAGAGGTTTTTAGTGTCGACGTTGGATTAAAATAGTGTGAAATACAATTGTTTTATTTTGAAATATCATTGGTTTAACACCCATGCAAAAATTAGGGGTGCCACAATAGTAGCATCGGATTCTACAATAAATTTTGGAGTATGAATATCCAACTTTCCCCATGTTATTTTTTCGTTCGGCACAGCTCCCGAGTAAGAACCAAAAGAAGTAGTTGAATCTGAAATCTGGCAGAAATAGGTCCAAAAAGGGATGTTTGGCATTTCCATATCCTGATAAAGCATGGGTACCACACATATTGGAAAATCACCCGCTATCCCACCGCCGATCTGAAAAAATCCGATTCCTTTACCGGATGAATTATTTATATACCAGTTTGCAAGCCAGCCCATATAATCAATTCCACCTTTTACCGTAGAAGACTTTAGCTCACCTTTCATAACATACGAAGCAAAAATATTGCCCATTGTTGAATCTTCCCACCCTGGAACGACGATGGGAAGGTTTTTTTGAGCGGCGGCAAGCATCCAGGAATTCTTTGGATCAATTTCATAATACTGCTCAAGATCACCGCTTAGAAGCATTTGGTACATAAATTCATGCGGGAAAAAGCTTTTACCACTATCATTGGCATCTTTCCATATTTTATAAATATGTTTTTGAAGTCTCCTGAAAGCTTCTTCTTCTGGAATACAAGTATCCGTAACGCGATTGTAGTGGTTTTCTAACAAATCCCATTCATCCTGAGGACTGAGATCGCGGTAATTGGGCACCCTTTTATAATGGGAGTGTGCAACCAGGTTCATAATATCCTCTTCCAGATTAGCCCCGGTACATGATATGATCGCAACCTTATCCTGCCGGATCATTTCGGCCAACGAAATTCCAAGTTCTGCCGTACTCATGGCACCGGCTAAGGTGATCATCATCTTTCCGCCTTCGTCTAAATGCGATTCATAACCCTTTGCGGCATCAACAATAGCTGCGGCGTTGAAATGCAAATAATTTTTTTCAATAAATTGGGATATGGGCCCGCGTTGAGTACTCATTTGATCTATAATTTTAGAAGGCCAAAAGTAGGTATTTGGTTTTGATGGGTTAAAAAAAAAATGCAAGAAAAGCCTTGTTGGAATATTTTACGAACATTTCATGAGATAGGAATCTGGTGTATAAAATGCTATCCAACGCAGGTCTTATTTTGATGGAATTAATTTCACTCCGAAAGGTTTGGATTATATAATTAATTACCCTCTTATCACTAAAGAACTGATGGAGCAGGGTTAAAGCAAAAAGACATAGCAAAATTATGGGTGGAAGTTTTGTGAGTTTGTTAAAGGCGAATGTGCGACAAACGCAACATTCACAATAGATATAGATTGGCTAAAAGGCGTGAGTTACCGGTTCCGAAGTAATTAAACTATCAGTTTCCTTTTACTATTTTTTCAGCCAAAGAAGGACTATGCTTTCTCTTTCCCCAAATAGCGCCCATGTGCCTGGTTGGAATTTCATCCCCGATAAGTTTACCCCAGGGTTTTAGGTCTTCAACACGGTCAAATATTATTTTCATTACCGCAATCGTTGGAATGGAAAGGAACATTCCGGATAATCCCCATAAAGCACCTCCCAATAAAACTACAAGGATAGAAACTAAGGCGTTAATCTGGACTTTTGACGACACGATGCGTGGAACAAGGATGTTGTTATCTATAAATTGTATGAGGGCATAGGCACCTACAATACCTAATTGCGTGGTATATCCGTCTTCGGTAACTGTCGCCATAAGTACCGGCAAAATAATGGCTACAATGCCACCAACGTATGGCAGCATATTCAGCAAAGCCCCAATTACACCAAGCAGGATCGCATATTCAACACCCAGTATAAGTAGAGCTGTTGTATTTAGGGCAGCCACAATGATGGCTTCAATCAGGAGCCCGATAATATAGCTTTGAATGGCTGACTTAGTTTGGCCCAATACAGCTTTTACCTTCTTTGAATTTTCCTCTGCAAAAACCTCAAACAAAAAATTAACAATAAGGGGTTTATAAAAAAGAAACAAAAAAATGTAAACCGGTAATAAAAGCAAGATGCCCACTATTCCCAATACACTACCTAAGGTACGGCCAACAAGGGCCTTGTTGCTATCAACACCTTCATTTAAAAGTTGAATTTGTTTTTGTATGGTGAGGCCAAAATTGCTTTGTAGCCATTGCTGAAGTTCTACTAATAATGCACTGAACTTTTCTTTTAATACAGGGAGCGTTTCTCCCAATTTAATTATTTGCGATGAAAGGAAGTAAAATATTGCCGACATAAATACCAGTGCGATAATTAATGTAAGCATAATGGCCAGTACCTTGGGTATTTTTAAATGGGTGAACCGTACGTACAGCGGGTTTAGTAATATGGAAATGATTAAGGCAAATGCGATAGGAATTAAAATATCCTGAAGATTTAAAAGTATGTAAGTAAAAAGTATCAGCCCAAAAAGGATAACCGTACTTTTTAAATAAAAAGGGTATTGCTTAATTTCCATATTCAATTATAGCTTACTTTAAATAAGCGCTTTAACAGCATAAGCACTAAACATGTTTTAATTTTTTGTGAAGCTTAAATCAAATTTGGGCTATACAATTATTTGATTACATGATTCCTACCCCACTTAACCTAAAACCTGATTTTAAAATCTTCCTTTACCTGCCCTTCCTTAATAAAGACCAGCCCGATCCAAAAAAGATCAATCGTAACGGAAACCTGCGGATGATCCTTGATTTCTTTCCAGGCTTCTTTCATTCCTTTGCTCCAGTAGATATCATCAAAGATCAGTATGCCATTTGCGTTTAATTTGGGCAGGCACCAGTTAAAATAATTGAGCGTCGCGTCCTTCCTGTGATTGCCATCTATGAAAATGAAATCTAAAGAATCAGCCTGGTTAATAATTTCCGGCAAAACGGTATCAAAATTACCAACCAGCAGTTGTGTGTTAACTATACCGAGTTGGTTTAAATTTTCGGCAGCGATTCTGGAGGTTTGCGGACAGCCTTCTACACTGATTACTTTAGCTGTAGGTGCCGCTTTAGCAAGGTAGGCAGTGGTAATCCCAAGACAAGTTCCAAGCTCAATGATTACTCCGGGCGAAAAGTGTTTGGCTAGCCGGTAAAGCAATTGAGCAAGTTTTGAAGATTTAAGAGCGTACCGGGCAATTAGTGAAACCTGCTTTTTTTTATGGTTGTTAAACGCAGAACCTGCACCAAGATCGGTTACTTCTATAACCCTTTTATCTTTAAGCAATACCGCTCTCAACTCTTCAATTTTCAGGTAATCTGTTTTGGCATGAAAATCGTAAATAACTTTGTCTACAAGCTGATAAACGAACGGGGAATGAACACCATGGCGGGTTTTAGCTGTTGTCCAATGTTTCAGGTAATCAATTACCATTTGTATATTTAACATACCCGTAAAATTAGATAAAGGATTGAAAAGAGAAATTATTACAAAGAATTCCGCTGAAGTAATAGAAATTGAATCGCTGATTCGGTTACTGGATGACCCGGATAATGAAATATCAAATCATGTAGAACATAAACTGCTTTCGTATGGAAACGAAGTGGTTGGATATTTAGAAAATGCCTGGGAACAATCCTTTGATAGCATTTTGCAGGAAAGAATTGAAAATCTAATACATAAAATACAATTTCAAAATGTAAAAACAGAGCTTCAGTTATGGCACTTAGGCGGGTCTTTTGATCTGCTACAGGGAATGCTGATTATTAACAAAATTCAGTATCCAGATTTGGACGATCTTAAAGTCATAAATCAAATTGAAGATATTAAACGTGATATATGGCTGCAAATGATTTATGAAATGAGCGCCATTGAAAAGATAAAACTCATAAACCACGTCTTGTATTCAGATTATGGCTTTACAGGAAATACAATAAACCATCAGGATCCGAACAATTCATTTCTCAGCCATGTGCTGGAAACCAAAAAAGGAAACCAGATCAGTTTGGCAATAATTTACTCCATCATTGCACAAAAACTGGATATTCCGGTTTACGGCGTTAACCTTCCGCAACATTTTATATTGTCTTATGTTGACGAGGGACAGGAAAATGATTATCAAAACGGGATCCTTTTTTATATCAACGCCTTTAATAAGGGTTTCATATTTGGCCGGCGTGATGTAGACTCATTTTTAAAGCAATTGAAAATAACACCCGACAAACAATTTTATGAGCCTTGCAGTAACAATGACATTATTCAACGGGTACTTCGTAACCTGATCAGTTCATACGATAAGCAGTCATCGGTTGAAAAAGTAACCGAACTGGAAGAGCTGCTTGATATATTTCATGCATAAATTATTTATACAATTCCTAAAACTCCATCATATACGCTTTTAAAAACTCGTTTAAATCTCCATCCAAAACAGCCTGAGCGCTTGATGTTTCATGTCCGGTACGAAGATCTTTAACTAGTTTATATGGGTGCAAAACATAGTTTCTAATCTGCGAACCCCACTCAATCTTCTTTTTATTACCTTCAATAATCGCCGAGCTCTCCCTACGTTTTCGAAGCTCAATTTCATAAAGTTGTGATTTCAAAAGACGGATTGCATTCTCTTTATTCTGTAACTGTGATCTTGATTCCTGGTTTTTGATAATGATCCCGGAAGGTTTATGGTATAACCGAACTGCAGTTTCTACCTTATTTACATTTTGCCCACCAGCTCCTCCCGAACGGAAGGTCTCAAATTCTATTTCAGCCGGGTTAACATCAATCAATATCGTATCATCAACCAAAGGATAAACATATACAGACGCAAAAGAAGTGTGGCGCTTGGCATTGGCATCAAACGGAGAAATCCGGACCAGCCGGTGAACCCCGTTTTCACCTTGTAAATATCCGTAAGCAAATTCGCCTTCAAACTGAATGGTAACCGTCTTAACACCCGCCACCTCACCTTCCTGCATATCCTGCTCCGAGACTTTAAAACCATTTTTCTCGCCCCACATAATGTACATCCGCATCAGCATAGATGCCCAATCGCAACTTTCTGTACCACCTGCTCCCGCCGTAATCTGCAAAACCGCGTTTAGCTGATCTTCTTCAGAGCTTAGCATATTTTTAAACTCCAATTCCTCAACTTTTAATACAGCAAGTTCATATTGTTCCCGTAACTCCTCTTCCGAAGCTTGTGCAGCGGCAAAAAACTCGTGCATCACAGCGGCATCTTCTACCGCCGCTTCTGCCTTTTTATATCCCTCAGTCCAAATCTTTTTTAACTGAATAGAATGAAGTACTTTCTCAGCATCTTTCGGGAAGTCCCAAAAACCCGGTTCTACAGTAATGGCCTCTTCTTTTTTTAGCTCTTCAAGTTTAAGGTCGACGTCAAAGATGCCTCCTCAGCGACGTTACTCTGTCCCTTAAATCCTGAATTTGTTCTTTTGTCATTCGGCAAAAATATAAAAATAAGCTACTTAAAAGCAGGTAAAATTAATGGATCATAAAAACAATTGAGGTTCGGTTATCTCAATTTTGATACGATCTATGGAGAAAATCAAAGAATTTTTGAAGCAAGCTTCGATGCTATTATTTAAGGATAGTCCCGCTATACGCTTAAGCCTCCAAAAAAATTGTTGGCTATCGCTCCTATCGGGTTTACAACCCGCAGGTATTTTGCTTTTAATAATGGATATTATTTCTTGAAAAAACCACCCAATATATCTCCAATGCCGCCTACGCTTTGCTGATTGTTTCCTGTTTTGTTAAACAATCCCATAACGTCATTCAGGTCAAATTTTCCATCAGGGCCACTAAATTGCTTTAACATACTTTGCAAATCAAATCCTTTATCATTCGGATCATTGGTACGCTTCACAAATTTGCTGATTAACCCGGGTATAATGCTGGCCGCAGCGCCGCTAGCTGCTGCGCCACCCAAACCCATGCCACCAAGTTTTCCGGCAAAAACATTTTTTATCTGGTCAACAATTGAATTTCCGGAAGATTGATCTCCTTGAAAAAGCTGGGCGATCTCACTATAATTGCCTGATGAGGTTTTTTCTTGAAGTACCTCAGAAATTGAACTTGATGCGGCGCTGATTGCGTCTTCATTATGCTCATTTGGAATTGCAGGGTTATTAACGATGGTTTCCTGAGTTTCCTCACGAACCAGATTATCTAAATTTTTTAACATGCCTTTATGCGTTTAATTCTATTTAGTTAAAAACCTTAAACCTTTAAATTAGTTCTCAAAAATTTATAAAATGGCCAATAAAATTAATATCCGTCAGCTTTAATCTCCTTAACAGTTACCGGCCCGTACTTCTCAGCTATTCTTTTTATCTCGGAGGCTTTACCAATTAATACAAGTTGTAAATTTTTGTCGGGGAAGTATTTAAGTATAATGTCTTTTGCTTTCGCGGATGTTAAGCCATCAACATTATTTTGAAAATTATTGATAAAAGACTCATCAAATCCATACCAAAACATTTCCGTAAGCAATCCGGCCAACTGAGTGGCGGTTTCAAAATCAGGTGGAAACTGACCTTTCACATAATTTTTAGCCGAAGTTAAGGTCTCCTCATCTATTCCTTTCGCGTGTAAACGATTCAAAACTTGTAATGCCTTATCTATGGTTGGCTCTGTGGTTTTTGTAGCTGTAAAAGTAGATACCGAGAATGTTCCGGCATTTTTAAGCGGACTAAAATAACTGTTCGCACCATATGTAAGGCCAGAATTTACCCGAAGTTCATCATTTAGCCATGAAGTAAAGCGACCACCTAAAACAGTATTAACCACTTCAATAGCCACAAAATCGGGGTTATCGCGTCGTATCCCGGGGCCGCCGATTAAAAGCGTGGTTTCGCGGGCATCTTCCTTATTAATTAATAAAACACGCCCTGTTTTAATAGTTGCTATTGGTTCACCAGCAAGATTTTTTTGAGGTTCTACAGATTTTTCCCATTTACTGAAAATTTTGCTCAACTTATCCTTCATACTCTTAGATTCAAAATCGCCAACAACTGCAAGGGCTGACCCGGCTGGTGAGTAATTAATCTTGTAAAAGGTTTTTAAATCGCTAACTGAAAATTTAGCCACTGATGCCGGGCTTCCGCTTGAAGAATAACCATATACATGATCCCCATATAAAAAATGATCCCAATAAAAGCCCAATACAGAACGCGGGCTTTCTTTAATCCTGTCAAGAGTAGCCAGAGAACGCTTTTTTTCTTTTTCAAATTCAGCCGCATCAAATACCGGATCAGCCAATACCTCCTTAATTATGGGAAGCACTATATCCTGATCTTTGCTGGCAAACTTTGCGGTTAAAGAGGCAGATTCTTTACTTGCATATGTATTTATTCGTGCGCCAATAAAGTCAAGCTCCGACTCAATTTTCGCTTTTGTATAACTTTTAGTCCCAAACTGTAAAGCAGTGGCGGTAATTGAGGCTAGTCCTGATTTTTGTCCGTTGTAAATTGCGCCGGCGGGAATGATTGCAGAAACACTGATTGTTGGTACTTCATGCTGCTCCATCAGGTAAACGATTAAACCATTCGGCAAAGAAAATTTCTCATAGACCGGCACCTTAAACGATCCTGATTGTGCCTGGCTAAAACTCATATCACCCGAAACTAATATCAGAATGGTTGCGCTTAGTATATATTTAATTGTCTTGCTCATAAAGTTATTCCTCCACATTAGCTTTTAAAATACCAACTGTGCGATTTGACTTTTTAAAATATTCATTTACAACTTTTTTTACATCCTCCGTACTTACTTTTTCATATTCTGCGGGCGCATTAAACATTTTTTTATAATCGCCGAAGAAAAGTTCATACGTACCTATATTGTTTGATTTTCCATTTATGGTTTCAATCTTATTATAAAATTCCATCAATTTTTGGTTTTTAACTTTTTGAAGTTCCTGACTGGTTATACCTTCTTTTTTTATTTTTTCAATCTCCATATAAATCGCGTTTTCCAAATCTGACTCTTTTACGCCTTTAGCCGCAATACCATAAATTTGAAATAAATTGGGGTCAAAGCTTTCAGAAAAATCTGAGAAAACTGAAGTAGCCAACTGCTTCTTATCAACCAAAGCCGAGTACAACCTGGAAGTATTTCCGGATGTAAGTACAGAATTCAGGATATCTAACGCGTAAAAGTCTTTGCTTTTCGTATCCGGCGTGTGATATCCGATTAAAATATACGGAGTAGCAACTTCCTTTTGAACTAAAATCCTGCGTTCCCCAATTTGTGGCGGCTCTACAAGATGAACAACATTAGGTTGTTTTTGAGCTGGGATTGGTTCCAGATATTTTTGCGCCATACGCTTTACTTCATCTAATTTTACGTTACCCGAAATAACAACTACTGCATTATTTGGCGCATAATAGGTTCTAAAGTATTCTTCCAGATCTTCCTTTGTCCAATTTTTAATGTCAGTTTCGTAGCCAATTACAGTCCAGTGGTACGGATGTTCCTGAAACGCTGTTGCGTTTACGGCATCTCCAAGCAAATTCCACGGAGAATTTTCAAGGCCGGTGCTCCGTTCTGAAAGCACAACACCCCGTTCGCTTTCTACCATTTTAGGATCAATGCTCAAACTAGAAATCCGATCAGCCTCCAGGTCAAATATTGTTTCCATTGCTGTTACAGGAAACCAGTTGGTATAAACCGTAACATTTTGGGTCGTATAAGCGTTATTGGCTCCTCCGTTAAACTCCATGGTGCGGTCAAACATTTTGGGGCCGAATTTTTTAGCGCCATTAAACATCATGTGTTCAAAAAAATGGGAAAGTCCGGTAATTCCGGGATGCTCATTTCTGGATCCTACCTTGTAAAAAAGGTACATATTTGCGTTGGGTATTGAATTGTCTTCAATCACCAGGAACTTCATCCCGTTTTTAAGGGTAAAAGTTTTTACATCCTCCGCCTTCATTTGTGCGTAAAGCGAGCTACTTAGGCACGTTAGTAAAAAACACAATAATCGTTTCATTATGAAAATAACACTTTAATAAATTTAAACTAATTCAAATTAAGAGATTAAAAATTAATTTTAAACGATTTTTCAAGCCTTTACAGTAATAAATAAGAATATGCTTCCTAAAATAAATTTTGATCAAACAGAATCTTTTAAAAAATTACAAGAACATTATTTTAAGGTTAAAAATTTGGCCATTTCTGATCTGTTTTCAGAAGATTTAAGAAGGTTTGAAAACTTCTCTATCCGCTTTGAGGATATTTTGTTTGATTATTCTAAAAACCTGGCTACGCAACAAACACATGATCTTTTAATAGAACTGGCTAAAGAATGCAACCTGAAAGCTGCGATAGAATGCATGTTTACAGGTGCAACAATAAACGAAACCGAGGGTCGTGCTGTTTTGCATACAGCTCTTCGAAATCCTGATAAACAGGGATTAGAAATAAAAGACCGTGATATTTTACCTGACATCCATCAGGTTTTAAATCAAATGGAAAAATTTTCTGAGCAGGTAATCAGTGGCCTTTGGAAAGGAGGAACTGGAAAAGCGATACAGCATATTGTTAACATAGGCATCGGCGGCTCTGATCTGGGACCTGTTATGGTTACAGAAGCCTTAAAAGCGTATTCCAATCATCTTCAATTGCATTTTGTATCTAACATTGACGCTACCCATATTGCGGAAGTTTTTAAAAAAATAGATCCTGAAACAACGCTTTTCATGATCGCCTCAAAAACTTTTACCACCCAAGAAACGATGGCAAATGCCTACTCAGCCAGGGAATGGTACTTAAACAATGGAGGATCTAAAGAGAATGTGGCAAAACATTTTGCAGCCATTTCTACCAATGAAAAAGCCGTGCGTGAATTTGGTATCGACCCTAAAAATATGTTTGTGTTTTGGGATTGGGTTGGAGGCCGCTATTCTTTATGGAGTGGAATAGGTTTAAGCATTTGCTGCTCTATCGGTTATAAAAATTTTAAAGAGCTTTTATCAGGTGCTAACGCGATGGATAAGCACTTCCGCGAAAGCGAATTTAACCAAAACATTCCGGTAATATTAGCCTTGCTTGGAATTTGGTATAATAACTTTTTTGGTGCCGAAACCCAGGCAATATTGCCATACGATCAGTATATGCATCGTTTCGCGGCTTATTTTCAACAGGGCGATATGGAAAGCAGCGGCAAATCTATTAACCGGAGCGGCCAAAAAATAAGCTACCAAACCGGTCCGGTAATTTGGGGCGAGCCGGGTACAAACGGCCAGCATGCGTTTTATCAATTGATCCATCAGGGAACAAAATTAATTCCCTGTGATTTTATTGCTCCGGCTCAAAGCCAAAATCCTTTGGGTGAGCACCACGCTATTTTACTGTCTAACTTCTTTGCACAAACAGAGGCTTTAATGAACGGTAAATCTTTACAGGAGGCGAAATCTGAACTTAAGACTTCCGGGAAAACCGAAGAGGAAACTGAAAAACTGGCACCTTTTAGAGTATTTGAAGGCAACCGGCCAACCAACTCTTTTCTTGTCAAAAAAATTACCCCACATGTTTTAGGTTCGCTTATCGCGATGTATGAGCACAAAATCTTTGTTCAGGGCGTGATATGGAATATTTTTAGTTTTGATCAGTGGGGCGTAGAACTTGGTAAACAATTAGCGGGACAGATTTTACCGGAGCTGAAAAATGAGGATTTAGTTTCAGGTCATGACAGCTCTACTAACGGGCTGATTAATCAATATAAAAACTGGCGGTAAGTTTTTCACGCAAAGCAGAAAAGAAATACGCAAAGATCGCAAAGCACAATTTTTAAACTCTGCGATCTTTGCTAAGTTAACTTTTCACTTTTTGAGTAAAAACTTGATTGATCTTAATTCTTGCTTTTCAATTGGATCTCAAACAACTTCGCCCATCTTTTTCCGGTTACAAAAAGTCTTTTGCCTTTTGCATCCCAGGCGATTCCATTTAGCACATCGGTGCCCGGATAGTTGTAAATAGCCGGCAACAGATCACTCATGTCAATTTCGCCGGTTACCTGTCCATTTTTTGGATTGATGATGACAATCCGATTGGTTAAATAAACGTTCGCGTAAATCATCCCATCAATAAACTCTAGTTCGTTCAGCGAATCTACCGGCCCTTTCTGATCATAAACTTCAATGTATCCTTCTTCCTGATAACTATCCCGGTTCAAAAAATAGATCAGGTTCGTACCATCAGACTTATAAAGCCTTTTATTATCAGAACATAATCCCCACCCTTCAGGGCTGTTTTGATAGGGGAATTCTGAAAGTTCTTTAAAAGAATTTTTATCGAATACTACGCCGATTTTGGCTTGCCATGTTAACAGAACAATTTTGTCATCAACCACTGTTAACCCTTCCGCAAAGAAAGTTTTAGCGAAATCCACTTTCTGTACAACTTTACCAGTTGCCGGTTGTACCCTTCTTAAACTTGAGTAGCCCGTCTCCGGGCTATTTCCACCATCACTTTCATAAAAATAACCGTTGTCAAACTCAAGACCTTGCGTGTATGATGACGTATCGTGATCAAAAGTTTTTAAAATCTGGTAAGAAAATTTTTTAGGAATTAGGCTGGATTTAAGTATAATGTTGGTGTTAATTTCTTCCAATTTTCCTTTCCGGTAAATCCTGGCAGTGATCAGACGATTCCCTAAAGACAAATTTTTAGTTTCAATAACCGCCTCAGAGGTATCCTTTTTAATTAGCAATCGAGTGCTGTCTGCGTAGTAAATAATAGAGTCCGCATTGTTGACTGCAAGTTTTAATTGCAAGGCAAGTGGGTCTCCGAGATTAACCGATGTTCCAGCTTCTGGTTTTATCCAATAATTTTCGGATACCTGGGCATTATTGCTATTCTCAGAACTGCAATGAATGCAAATCAAAGAGACTACAAAACCAAGAAATCCTAATTTAAATCGCATTTAATTTGAGTAAGAAGTTAGATGAGCGGTTAAACTTATGGCCAGAATGCATCTTCAATATGATTTAATACATGTTCGCCCTGTTTGTTAAATAAGATGGAAATCACATCAAAACGCACTTCGCCCTGATGTTCCATTAAAAAAATATATTCGTCAGCAGCGTAAGCCATCTGACTTTGTTTTGGCATCATTACAAAATCTTCCGGATTACCAAAGCTATCGCTACTTCGTGTTTTAACTTCTACAAAAATAATCTGCTTGTTGATGTAGGCAATGATATCAATTTCGGCTTTGCCAAATGTCCAGTTTAAATCCAATATTTCATAACCGGCCTTCTCCAAATATGCTTTTGCAAGTTGCTCGCCTTTATCCCCGAAGGATCGATTTTGCGCCATGATTTTTAACACATTCTATACCTGACAAAATAAAAATAAAGGAAGTTAAAGCTAAAATTATTTTATGATCACCGATCCAAGAAATTGCGAAATCCCTTTTTCTACTTCCTTTACCTGCAAATATCTTCGCATTAGAATGGCCTGATTATCCTGATCGTTTTCTGATTGTATCTCATCCCGAATGTTTTTTAAGATGTGATCTACTTTACGTTTTTTAAGATGAAATATTCCTCCTAAAATAGTCCCGCGGAGATTATCCTTTTCACCTTTGACATGTATTTTACGCTTGGCAAACCAGTTTTCACTAAGCATATACGGTGATGAAACCAGTGAAATTGCCAGATCGGCAATCTGACGGTTAGCGTGTGTAATAAAATCCTGAACAGAAGGAAGATCACCTTCTTCAAGCTTCTTCATATATTCCTGAATGATCATATCGCATTCTGCATTATCAAACTTAACATCTGATAAGTTTGAGATTACGTAAGGTGCGATGTAGGTATCTGTAATACCATCCCAATGAACCAGCTCGTGTCCGTAATTTAAAAGCAGGCGAACGATTTCTTTTTCCTGATTTTCGTCGCTGTCAATTCCTTTTTCAGTTTCAAAAAATTCGGGTGGTGCCAATGTCTCTTCCGGTAGACGAGCTGAAAAATTTTCCTTTTTCGCATTTCCCATCCGCATTTTGTTAAGCTCAGAAATCAGCGACCGCTCTTCAATCTGCAAAATGGAACTGCACTCCCTTATAAAAACTGAAGCCTTAATGCTATCCGGTATTTTGGCGATGCTTTCTACCACTTCACGGATCATCCCCGCTTTTTTAATTGGGTCTGAACCCGCATCTTTTAAGAGAATGGATGTTTTAAATAGGATAAAATCTTTTTTGCTCTCCTCGATGTAAGTCTTAAACGCAGCGCTCCCAAATTTCTGGACATACGAGTCCGGGTCATGCCCGTCGGCAAACAGAACTACTTTTACATCCAACCCTTCTTCAAGGATCATATCCAAACCACGTAACGAAGCCTTGATCCCAGCCTCATCCCCATCGTACAGAATGGTAATGTTTTTACTGAACCGCCCAATTAAACGGATCTGTTCTACGGTCAATGAAGTTCCGGAAGAAGCCACTACGTTTTCAATCCCGGCCTGGTTAACAGACAAAACATCCGCGTACCCTTCTACCAGGTAGCAATTATCCGCATCCCGAATGGCTTTTTTAGCGAAGAATAATCCGTAAAGAACATTTGATTTATGGTAAATGTCACTTTCTGGCGAGTTTACATATTTGGGTGTGGCTTTGTCGGTTTTTAAAGTACGCCCACCAAAACCAATTACCCGGCCGGTAAAACTATGGATCGGGAACATCACCCGGCCCCGGAAACGGTCGTAAACTTTTTCGTTATCTTTTCGGATAATCAACCCGGTTTCCTCCAAAAACTGGCTATTGTATCCTTCGGAAATTGCTTTTTGATACATCGCATCCCAGCTATCCGGAGAATAGCCGAGTTCGAATTTCTTTATGATATCTTCTCTGAAACCTCGCTCACGAAAGTAACTTAAACCAATGTTTTGGCCTTCATTGGTTTCCAGCATTTGCTGATGGAAAAATTTAGCAGCCCAGGCAGAAACGATATATAAGCTTTCGCGGAGGTTATTAACTGCCTGCTCTTCGGGCGTATTTTCGACCTCGGCAATTTCAATGTTGTATTTATTCGCCAAAAACCGCAGCGCATCAGGGTATGCGGCTTTTTCATGATCCATAATGAATCGCACCGCATCGCCGCCTTTACCGCAGCCAAAACATTTGAAAATACCTTTGGTAACCGAAACATTAAAGGATGGTGTTTTTTCATTATGGAAAGGGCACAGGCCAATCAGGCTGGTTCCCCGCCTTTTCAGGTTTACAAAATCACCAACCACCTCTTCAATCCGGGCAGCTTCTAAAATTTTATCAACGGTTTCCTGTGGGATCAAACTGTAACGGGTTTTCGGATGCTAAAATACTGCTTTGTGGAAGAATAGGAGAAAGGTGAAGATTTATCTTTTTCGTGATTTTTAAATATGACGTGCAATAAATGGCAATTCGATATCGCTTTTGAACGCTTATAGTTATCGTCGCAATATATCGTATCTACTTCCCCAATTTATATCCCTTATGCAAAATTAAAAAACTGGCTTTCTCTTCACGTTTAAAGGGTATATCCCAATCTCCCTGGTAAGTTATTTTAGTTGGAAGTAAGGTTTGTTCATCTCCAACATAGCTCAGCTCAATGTTCATCTGCACATCAAATTCAAACGCCAGGTTGTCGTATTTCATATCCACATACCTTCCGAGGATTTGCAAATTTCGCATATCAAAAATAGTGATCAGCTCTTTAATCATCAGCCCATCTTTGGTATAGTTGGATAAACTGGGTTTCATGCTCACTTTAAACCGGTACACCGGGATTGAATCAAGATAAGTAGCCCTGTAAAAAGAGTAGTCATAATACTGCCGCATATTGGCGGTAAAAATTTCGGTTTTTTTGCTGATAAACGGAATTCCTTTTACCGGCCGCCCCGGACTAAAAATCAAAGTTTTTAATTTGTCTTTATAAGATTCATTACTGCCGCCCTGCCCGTCGGAAACTGACCCTGAAGGTGTAAAATCAGAGTTGTAAGCGTTCATAAAAATGTAATCAAACATTTCTACGGTGTACAAACTATATTTTCCGTTGCGTTTATAAACCTTGCCACTGTCTTGTTTAGCCAGAAACTGCATTTTGTACGGTCCGTTGTTGTTGTGAAATATTTTGCGGTAGATTTTGCCGGCAACCTTGTTTTTCTTATCATATGTAAAAACCCTGTTCTCTGCCGTAAAAGAATATTTTTTCATTTCGCGGAAAGCCTGGTAAAAGCTGGTGTCACGCAAAATTTCGTCGATAAAAGTCTGATTTGTTAAACGTGTTGACGTAATATTTACGGCAGAATCAATGTGTATTGTTCGTATTGTATCCGGGTTAAAGCGTGGAATCTGCTGAGAAAAGCCTGCAAGGGTGATTAAAATAAAGACCAGGGCTAAGAGTATTTTTTTCATTAAAGGGATTTGAGTACTGAGCATTGAAAGATTGTTAATTGCAAAAACGCGGATTTGAGATAAATTATGCTACATCCACGAACATTTATGGAAGCGAATAGCAGGAGTTAAGTAAACCTGATAGCAGTGGAAAGCCATCCCGGTTTTTACCGGGTGGCTTGCAACGGATAGCGGGACTACCAATAAGCGGGTCACCAAACCTTGCTTTTCTAAAAACTTATTAATTAATATTAAAGGCTTTCTTTTTCTGAACCTATAAAATTTTAACTCTTAAACCGTGTCAATCAATTTCCCAACTGCTTTATAGCGATGTATGCCATTAAACCGGTGCTTACCTCGAGAGATTTTTCGTCTACATCAAATGTTGGGGTATGCACAGAAGAAGTAATGCCCCGTTCTTCGTTACGGGTTCCCAACCGGTAAAAACAGGCATCGGCAACCTGGGAGTAGTACGCGAAATCTTCGGCAGCCATCCAGATATCCAGATCTTCTACATTTTCTTTGCCCAGATAGCCCTCTGCATAAGCCCGGACTTTCGCAGTTAGTTTCTCTTCGTTCACTAAAAAAGGATATCCCACCACAATGTTAAAATCACAGCTGCCACCCATCGCTTCGGCAATTCCTTCGGCCATTTTTTTCATTTTCTGGTGGGCCTGTTTACGCCAGTTTTCATCCATCGTACGAAAAGTTCCTTCCAATTTCACCTCATTCGGAATAACGTTGGTCGCTCCGTTGGCGATCACTTTTCCAAATGAAAGTACCGATGGAAACTTGGGATCGGCCACACGGCTAACAATTTGCTGCAATGCGATAATAATGTGCGAAGTGATTACAACCGGATCAATATTTTGATGAGGCTGGGCGCCATGCCCCCCTTTACCATGCACCGTAACGTAAATTTCATCAGTGGAAGCCATGTATTTGCCTGAACGAAAACCAACCTTGCCACAATCAATTAAAGGCATTACATGCTGCCCGATAACAGCGTCAGGCTTTGGATTTTCAAGTACGCCTTCTTTAATCATCAGGCTGGCGCCACCGGGCAATTTTTCTTCTGCGGGTTGAAATATAAATTTGATTGTGCCCGCAAACTCATCTTTTAATTGAGCCAAGATCCTGGCTGTTCCCAATAAAGAAGACGTATGCACATCATGGCCGCAGGCGTGCATCACACCGGGGTTTTTTGAGATGTATGCTACCTTATTTAATTCTGTAATCGGCAATGCATCCATATCTGCCCGCAAAGCCACAACCAAATCTGAATGTTTTGTTCCACTTAGCAAGCCAACGATACCTGTGTTGGCCATTTTTTGATACGGGATACTTAACTTATCAAGTTCAGCAGCCACAAAAGCAGAAGTTTGAAATTCCTTATAAGACAATTCCGGGTTTTGATGCAGGTGCCTCCGGTTTGATATTACTTCATCGCGAATCTCAGCGGCAAGTATTTGAATTTTATCTTTCAGCATTTATCGCGGGTTTATCCGTTCAGAAAAAATAAACAGCGTTTGGTAATGACGCTTTAACCTGCTGATCATTTTTTCAGCTTCAATCCGGCTACGAAAATCACCAACCCGAACCCTGTAATTGGGTTGATTGTAACTTACATAACTTGTAACGCGGGGATATAAAGCTTTAAATTTTGACTGCACGATGTAGGCGTCTTTACGATCGGGACCGGAAAAAACCTGTACCCTAAAACCCGTGGTTTTAACGGCAACTTTACTTAAAGCCAACCGACGGGCGATTAGACTATCAATCTGCGGGTCTTTTATTACTTCTACCTTACCGGGTTGCTGGCTATAAGCTTCGGTCGCAAATAAAAAACTTATATATGCCAGTGCGGTAAAAAAAACAGGTTTCATCGCTTAAGCTATTCCGATACCATGACAGTTCTTATACTTTTTACCACTTCCGCAAGGACAAGCGTCATTTCGGCCGATCTTATTTTCTACACGAATGGGTTGTGTTTTTTGCAGTTCGCGGGTATCATCAACCTGCATGCCGTTTGAAGAATGAGCCAGTTCAGGTTTTGAAATCTTTAATTTGCTGAGATCCTGTTTCGGTCTGGGCCTTGCTTCACGAACTTCATTGGGTTGCTGCTGCGGGATGTTTCCCTTGAAAAGGAAACTGACAATGTCTTTATTCACGGTGGCCAGCATTTGCTTAAACAAGCTAAAAGCTTCCATTTTATAAACTACCAAGGGATCTTTCTGCTCGTAAACCGCATTTTGTACAGACTGTTTTAACTCATCCATCTCTCGAAGATGTTCTTTCCATGACTCGTCAATCAAGGCAAGCACAACTGATTTCTCGAATGATTTAAATACTTCATGACCTTTGGTTTCAACCGCCTTTTTTAAATTGGTAGCAACCTGAACTGAGCGTATCCCGTCGGAGAAAGGAACCACAATATTTTCAACGTATTCTCCCCGTTCTTTTAAAACATCCTGCAAAACTGGAAGGGTTTGCTTAGCGATGCCTTCTGATTTTCTGTGATAAAATTCGTTTACCGTTTCAAAAACTTTGTCTGATAAATTATTAATGGTTGTTTCTGAAAATAGCTTTTGATCAATTTCAGGATCGACTGAAAAGATGCGGATAATCTCCAACTGAAAACCCTCAAAGTTATTCTCCTCCTTGTATTCAATTACAATATCTTCAACCACATCATATATGGTGTTGTTCAGATCAAGGTCAAGGCGTTCCCCGAATAAAGCATTACGGCGTTTAGCATAAATAACCGACCGCTGCGAGTTCATCACATCATCGTACTCCAGTAAACGCTTACGGATACCGAAGTTATTCTCCTCCACTTTTCGCTGGGCACGTTCAATGGATTTGGTAATCATAGAATGCTGAATCACCTCCCCTTCTTCAATTCCCATCCGGACCATAATGTTAGAGATCCGCTCTGAACCGAATAAACGCATCAGGTCATCTTCCAAAGAAACAAAAAACTGGGTAGAACCCGGATCACCCTGGCGACCAGAACGGCCACGTAACTGACGGTCAACCCGGCGTGATTCATGCCTTTCGGTACCCACAATGGCTAAACCACCGGCATCCACAACGCCCTGTCCTAATTTTATATCCGTACCACGTCCGGCCATGTTGGTGGCAATGGTTACTGTACCGGCCTGGCCTGCTTCGGCAACGATATCCGCTTCCTTTTGGTGAAGTTTGGCGTTTAGAACATTGTGCCTGATGCCACGGAGTTTCAGCATCCGGCTTAACAGTTCAGAAATCTCCACGGAAGTGGTACCAACCAAAACCGGCCTTTTCGCTTCTGTTAACTTAGTAATTTCATCCGCAACAGCATTATATTTCTCCCGAACCGTACGATAAACCATGTCTTCCTGATCTTTCCGGCTATTGGAAACATTGGTAGGGATTTCAACCACATCCAGTTTATAGATCTGCCAAAGTTCCCCGGCTTCAGTAGTTGCCGTGCCCGTCATACCGCAAAGTTTGTGGTACATCCTAAAATAATTCTGAAGGGTTATGGTGGCATATGTTTGGGTGGCGTCCTCAACTTTTACATTTTCTTTCGCTTCAATCGCCTGGTGCAGTCCATCTGAGTAACGACGGCCTTCCATGATACGGCCGGTCTGCTCGTCAACAATTTTTACTTTTCCTTCGTCAATAATGTATTCCGTATCTTTTTCAAAAAGGGTGTATGCTTTTAAAAGCTGATTAACCGAATGGATGCGTTCAGATTTAATGGAGAAATCACGCATCAGCTCGTCCTTTTTGGTAATCTTTTCTTCATTGGGAAGAGATGATTTTTCCAGCTCCGCGATTTCAGTTCCCACATCCGGCATTACAAAGAAGTTTTGGTCTTCGCCCGATGCCGTAATTAGTTCAATACCTTTTTCGGTTAACTCAACCTGATTGTTCTTTTCATCGATCACAAAAAACAATTCAGAATCTACCTTAGGCATTTCCTTGTTCTGATCCTGCATGTAATGATTCTCTGATTTGGTGAGGATCTGTTTCATGCCTGACTCACTCAAGAATTTGATCAACGCTTTATTTTTGGGTAATCCCCGATGCGCCCGAAGTAAAGCCAGGCCTCCGTCCTCACTTCCTTTGTTGCCGTTGGCGATTTGTTTTTTCGCTTCGTTTAAAACAATATTTACAAAGTTTTTCTGGTGGGTTACCAGGCGTTCGATTCGTGGTTTAAGGTCGTAAAATTCATGTTCATCACCGCGTGGTATTGGACCGGAAATAATCAGGGGAGTTCTGGCATCGTCAATTAAAACCGAATCTACTTCATCAACCATCGCGAAATGAAGCTTCCGCTGAACCAGGCTTTCGGGTGCCTGCGTCATGTTGTCACGCAGGTAATCAAAGCCGAATTCATTATTGGTCCCAAAAGTTATGTCGGCCAGGTAAGCGTTCCTGCGTTCATCAGAATTAGGCTGGTGTTTATCAATACAATCCACACTCAAACCATGAAACTCGAACAATGGCCCGTTCCATTCGGAGTCACGGCGGGCCAGATAATCGTTTACGGTAACAATGTGAACGCCATTTCCCGCTAAAGCATTCAGATAGGCAGGCAACGTGCCGACCAGTGTTTTTCCTTCACCTGTAGCCATCTCAGCGATCTTTCCGTCGTGCAAAACCACGCCACCAATTAACTGAACATCATAATGGATCATGTTCCAGGTAACTTCCGTTCCGGCCGCTAACCAGGTATTGTGGTGTATGGCATTATCGCCCTTGATAACCACATTTGGTTTTCGGGCTGCCAGCTCACGATCAAACAGTGTTGCGCTAACTTCTATGGTTTTATTTTCGGTGAAACGGCGAGCCGTATCTTTCATCACCGCAAAGGCTTCAGGTAATATTTCTTTCAAAA
>JACMND010000121.1 GCA_014378705.1 Pedobacter sp.
AATACCCTCCGCTTTTACTTCATGGATATACCCTTCTCTCAAGCTATCAACTACCAGGCGAACTTTCATCCTGTCGGCAGAAAGGGCGATAGCTTTAATAGGACAATTCCCCTGATTAATTACAGGGCTACCATAAATATGATGATACTTATAAGTGAAACTTGTTAGGTGATAAGAGGCTGCGTCCCGGGATGTCTTTTCATCTACAGGCTGGGTAAATTCAAGCTCAAATCCATCTGGTTGTGCTTTAATGGTTTTAATTTCAAACGGAGTTTGGCCATTCCATTCCAGGCGTTGTAATCCAAAAAGTTCCTTGCCTGTTGAGCCCCATCCTCTGGAAGTCATACCTACGAACATACTTCCATCAGAACCCCAGTTCATGCGCAGTATGCCAGAATTAAATCCTTCCCGGAAAGGAAATACAGCACCCTGATAAACTCCTTTCACTTTTTCAAGGCTTACACGCATAATTTTACTTTGTCCCTGATCTCCAACAAACATCTGTCCTTCAAAAGGACCCATTTTCCCTTTATCTTCGTAACTTAACATTCCTGAGGTAGAAATCCCTAAAATTGTATGGGGAAACCAAACCGAAGGGCTTTTAAGTCCGGAGACCCGTTTGGCTACTTCAAATTTTGGCTCTCCGGTATCCGGGATATCTATTTTTCTTAATTTAACAGGCGAGCCGGCTTGGTCAGCCCAAATCAATCCGGCAGGGTTTCCTACAAAATCTCCTTCTTCCACATGAGTAATACTACCAGATCCTACCCAATCGCCCTGGTTTTCAGCATAAAAAATATCTTTCTGATCATTTAATGCAAAACCCGCCGGAGAGCGCATACCGCTTGCAAATGGCTTCATCTTACCATCCGGTGTAAATTTCAGCATCCAGCCATGCCATTTTGATAAACTTTCTCCATAACCAATCCATCCCAGGTTTAAGGTTACTACCATATTGCCATCTTTATCCAACATTGGACCGTATGCATATTCATGATAATTGCCCGATAGCGGCCAGGAGAATATGGTGTTATATTCATCTGCTTCGCCATCTCCATCCAGATCCCTCAAACGGGTAAGTTCTGCACGTTGTGTAAGGTATAAATCGCCGTTTATATAATTTAAGCCTAATGCTTCATGCATTCCCTGGGCAAACAGGCGAAATTTAGGCGATGTCCCATTTTTCATATAGGGATTACTAATTGTCCAGACTTCTCCATGCCTGGTAGATACGGCCAGCGCATCATTTGGTAAAAAAGCCATTCCTCCAACTTCCAGAGATATACCTTGCGGGATGGGCAGCGTATGTATTTTATAAAAATCTTCTTCCTTTTGTGTCCTGGTAGTATCTTGATTAGTTTGTGCTATTGCAATTGCAGAACACAAACTGCCTGCAATAAACAGCATCAAACATTTTATAGAACGACATATTGGGGTATTTATAGTACTGATCATAATAACAATATTTATACTTACCAGATGATTGAATAGGTTAATGGGCCAGCTTTTTCATAACGGGCAATAATTTCTTGCCCGTTTTGGGATTGTCTGATAACCGGTTTAAGATTTTGATCTATGCGGATATAATAAGATTTACCATTAATGCCATACAGGTCTCCACAAATGTGTTCGATAGTACTTGCCGATGCAATTCTGCAATACAGGTTTACCGGTGGATTTGTAATGGTAAGCTCCCTTAATAAAGATTCTCCATTATTTTGAGGGGCAATTTTATCTGTTACATTTATTCCTTTAATTGCATATTTAAAAGTAGGATTACGCTGATTATCCAGTACATATCCTTTTATTTGAAAATCGTCAAAAGCTACGGAATCTGGCCATAAAGTCTTATCGTCAGATAAAATTGCTATTGAAGGGGCATCCGACAGACTAGTGACACTTCCTAATGGAGAGGCAAGTTGTGGTTCACCTCTTTCTAACCACAATTGAGTAACATCTAAAAATTCTCCCCTCCATACCTGGAAAAGAGCTCCCTGTTTCAGATCATAAGAATAATTTACCTGATTAGGATTTCCCACAGAAATAATGTGGGTAAGTTTTTTATTATTAAAATTCATAAAGCTTCTCAACAAATAAGGTTTAGCTCCAGGATTAACGATTATCGGATTAGATAATCTGGAATCTCGTATACGGTTTATAGTTGGGCTTTGCAGTAAGCGATAACTGATATTGCGGAAAGCTACAGCGCCATGATCGCCCTGTAACATTAATGGGCCTGTTGCCTTTTCATTATCAAAAATAGCTGAACGCGTAGGCCCTGTTACGTCTGCCTGTTGCTGAACCAGAGTGCCATTCAGGTACACTTCTTCAAAACGGGCGTTGGCAATCTTTATTCCATCCCCATCAAACCTGGGTGCACGGAACTTTATTTTCAAGTGCTGCCACAAGCCGGGAGCTTTAGATACATTCATTAAAGGCGAAATCCCTTCATAACCTTTGTTTTCTTCTTTGCGGTTTTCATCCCACCTTTGATAAATTCCTCCGCAATCTTCAAACTTAGTGTTTATCCTAGTCCAGCTGTCAAATAGTTGAATTTCATAGCGTCCCTGCAGATATACTCCCGAATTAGAGTTTTTAGCCATCATAAAATCCAACTCCAGTTCAAGGTCACCAAATTCTTCTTTGGTTATTAGGTGCGTATTGGCCTTTTTTAAAAGGGAATTTACTAATACTCCATTTCCTTTTACAGGTTTCATTTCACCAGGTATGGTAAAATCTGTTGAAGCGTCTGATGCCAGCACCCAATTTTTTCCGGGATCACGAAAAGCATTTAAATCATGTAAAGGAATAGTAAAATACTCTGTAACGGAGCTTTGGGTAAAGCCTGTTTGTGAATGCGTACTACATAAAAGTATGCAGTATGAAGCTATTAAAAATCTCATCCTGTTAATTTATTAATATGTGTTTGATTAAGATCTAAAACTATTTAAAATAGTTACTAATTAAAGACCGTTGCAAAAAAGATTGATTAAAATTTTGTTTTATTTTTAGGGGGTTATATTTTTTCTAAACTTTATTTTTGATCGAAAAATTTGGGATTTACCTAGCAAAGCAGTACTTTTTTCATTTGTTCGCTCCAATATAAATGTAGTTTTGCCAACAATTTATTCCTCATTATTTCACGTGCTGTTAGGGGTTGTCCTTTTTTTGCTTTGTGGAGTATTCTGCCTTTTAGTTTCCTGTTCTTTAATGTTTATTCATTTTTTGTTAACTATAGCCTAAGGTGCTGCCACTCGAATCATAAAAAGGATCAATACTACAGCTATCGATACGAGTCTAACCATATTTTTGTGTACAAAAAAATCTTTAATAAAAGTTTTTTTCGCATCCCTCTCTAAATCTTTTCACCTTTTTTATAAGTACATCATACAATGTCTTTTTCGCCCAAGGATCGAGTTCTTTTTCCGTAACCAGTTGCGATGATTTTCCGGGTCAGTTTAAGTTTTTTTAACCTTTAATTGCTCTTTTTTACTGTAATATTTACTTCTTTTAACGCAATACCACTTCGTACACCAAATACATATGTTTTGATTGCATCAACATAAAAACGAGATAAACGCCTAGTGGCTAGCGTAACCTAATGAATGTATTCATATTCATTAGGTTTTTTATTGGGTATACTTGCTATATCTTTTTCTTAACAGGTCCATCATCCAAATATTTACTTCCCATTGGTCTGCAACAGGCCTTTGTGTATATGGCAAAACATTTAAATAGGGTGCCGGACCAAATTCTGGTGTAATGGTAAACACAGCCGTGCCCTTCAGGTGATGCAGGGCAACAATTTCATCCCACCACGTTAAATGGTAGTTTAAAGCATCCTTCCATTCTGGCGCTTGCGGGTCATTTACTTGTGGTCCCTGCGGGTAACCTACTCGTGCATGGATATGATCCGATCTACTAATCGTTTCCTTCATCACTTCCGATAATTCGTTCTCCTGTAAATACGATTCGCTTACACAGCACCAGTGTGAAAAATCTGCATTCAGCCTAAGCGTTGAACAAGCATCTAAATAAGGCTTTATAGTTGTCGCACTAAATGAAAAACGCCCTCGATGAATTTCATGTACCAAGGGTATATCTATTGTTGCTGCTGCTGTTAAATTCATTTGGATGATTTCCATATTCTGTTCAAAAGCGAAATAATCACGCCCAGTAAAAGAATTTATTTTTAATGGATCCATAGCCATTGCATTCTCCAGATAATAGGTAGTTTCTTTCAAGTGTTCTTCGAATCCACCATCTTTACCAGCTGCTATTACTTGGCCAATAAACAAGAGTTGGTGTTCATTGAATTGCTTTTTCCAAGCAGATTTTTCTTTTTTATCTGTAGCCACAACCATTTCTACCCCATCATAGCCCGCTGCACTAACTTTTTCAGCGAATATCTCTTTTGATAAGTGCTCATGACCCCAATGCGGACAGAAGAATTTGATTTGCATATTTTTTACAGTATCAATGGATTTAACTCAGATGCAGCCAGCTCACCAACGGGTAATTCCATTAGCCAAGTTTTATGATCATTAACCTGCCATTTGTGCTGCGGCACTGTAATACGTGCACCATCGGCGATGTAAATAATCGTCATTACTTCACGCATTTTTTTTGAGTGATTACCTGGTGCATTGTGTATCGTGAAGCCGTAATGGAAGGTTGCATCACCAGCATCCATTTCTTCTGATCTTGATACTTCTAAATTTTCATTTTTTATGTATTGCTCAAACTCTATCTGAGATTCATCTGATATTTCATTATTAAAAACACACCCTTTTTTATGCGATCCTGAGGCAAAGGTAAGCATGCCCATTTCCGTATTGATATCCACTAAAGGCATCCACATGGTGACAGTATTATTTGTGTCCAACGGCCAGTAATATTGATCTTGATGCCATGGTGTTGGTCCGCCACCAGGTTCTTTAAATAAGGCCTGATCGTGATAAATTCTCACATTCTTTACGTTCAATAAGTCTGCAGCTATTTTGGCCATACGTTTTGAAAGCACAAACCGCCTTACTCTTTCATCAGAGCACCATAAATTCATGATCTGCAAAAAGGCCTTACCATAAGTATCCCGATCTTCTATTTTTCGTTTTTCTGTATTGTATTTATCGGTGGCATTGGCAATTACATTTCTGTACTCCCCTACTTCTTTTTTGTTGATGACACTTTTTATAAGTACATGTCCTTTTTTTTGGAATTCGTTAATTTGCTGTTTTGAGATTTCTCTAAAACCATCTAATGTGGATAAATTATTTAAGGTGGCTGACATTAATTTTAATTTTGATGTGATCAAATTTAATGGATCTGAAATATCTAAAAAATGGATAAGTTCCCAAATAAATGGTTTATTTTAACCTTAAATTTTGTAAATTGACTTTTTAAAATAAAAAAGACTAATGAATAAGCCCTCGTTCGAAGTGCTACAATCATCTCATCAAAATTCATTTCTGTTGAGGTCATTTAAAGAAATGGCATTTACTGCTCCATATCACTTTCATCCTGA
>JACMND010000007.1 GCA_014378705.1 Pedobacter sp.
TGGGGTGTCGCCATACTGGCTCATGATACGGTCAGATAATGAACCATGATTGGTTCCAATGCGCATGGCTGTTCCGTATTCCTTGCAGATTTTTACAAGCGGTGTAAATTTTTTATAAATCCGCTCCAGCTCAGCCTGATATTGGGAATGCGAATAGTCAAAATTTTCAAATTTTTTTTTATCAGCGTAATTACCCGGATTGATTCGAACCTTTTCTACCAGGCGTGCCGCAACCTCGGCTGCATTTGGGGTGAAATGAATATCGGCAATTAAAGGATTATGATATCCGAGTAAAGCGAGCTCTTTTTTAATTACAGACAGATTTTGCGCTTCTTTTACGCTTGGTGCTGTAATCCTGATATATTCACAACCGGCATCAACCATACGGATAATTTGCTTAACAGTACCTATGGTATCCATGGTATCCGTTGTAGTCATGCTTTGTATGCGGATGGGATTATTCCCACCTAAAGCAAGATCACCAATAGTAACTTCCCGGGTTTTAAACCTCGAATATGATGTTAAAGAATTGCAGTAACGGCCTTTTAAAGTCTGTATAACTGAGTTCATGCGATTGGATAATTTTTCAAAATTACATAATCCAACGCTAACCTTGTTAATGCAGGGACAGATGGGTTAATAACTTATAATAGTTGTTGGATATAACCATACGCCTTTAGTGCAACAACATTAAGGCGTTTTATCTACAAGCCCGCCAATATTAGCCAGTAATATTCTGGCATCTCTATCATGTTCTCTTAAGATAGGCAACATCTTAGCCGCAAAATCTTTTACCTGAGCATCCTTGTTAGTAGATGCTTTTTCAAAACTTTGAATGGTGATGGTTTGATATTTAACAATCATCGTCATGTATTGGCGGTCAAAATCATTCCCCACACGCTGTCTTAACCTATTTAACATTTCCCGTTGATTTACTTTTTCACCGGCCATTGAAGCGTAACCGGTTATAGCGCCACTAACGGGGGCATTGTTGACTGAAGAGGAATTTTTATTTACGGTAGTACTTCCTGTCTGGCCATCATCAGTGGTATTTTTAGTCAAAACTTCTTTTTCACTTCCAGACTGACTATTTTTTTCTACCTCCATATCATTAATACCTATAATAACTGGGATAGAAATATTTTTACGCACAGCAAAATCTTGCAGTTCTTTTCTGGCTTTAGAATAATCGGAGATCATTTGCCTGGCAAATGCTTTAACTTCTTTGCTGTCTGCCTTCTGCCGGGCAATTTGCCCCGCCCTAATTTCCATATCATTAATTGATATCGCAAGGCTTACAAAATTAGAAACGGTAGTATCATTTGTTGTTTCTTGACTTGGTAAAGAGGCCGATATGGTTGAAGTGTCGCGGGTAACATTACTACTACTTGTAAGTTCGGAGGAATTTTGAGAATTGCAGGCTATGATGAAGATAACTGGTAAGGCCAAATAACTTAATTGATTTATTGTTTTCATAATTTTAATTTGGTGTTGTGTAATAACGCATTGAAAGACAGATAGATTTTGATGTAATAAATAATTATTTAAGATAGCTTTCAACTAAATTCGAGCCATAATTTTGATTTATTCCGTATTAGTTAACCTAAATTGGCAATGTCATGTGTTTTTACATATATCTTTAAAATACGTTTTCTGAAAAATGTTAGCTGTATGTTTTTGGATTTTACCGGTAAAAACGTCTTAATTTCAGGTGGCTTCAGTGGAATTTAAAAGATGTGCAAGATTATTCTCCCAGAGCTTAAGGCATTTTTATTCATACTTTCCATTTTAAAAATAAGAGGCAAAAAAATATAGGTTTTTTTGGATATAGGGAACAATCATTCAGCACATCAACTTGATATGTCTAAATTTACAGAAGTAGAAAATTTTTTTGCCGACTTTCTAAATAAGTATTTACCACTTGATGAGCTCTTATATAACGCTGGTATTTTTTTTAGGCACATTTAACTAGTGTTATCAATTGCAAATCTGATTTGGGTAACTAATCTTAGTCTAATTTGCGGTTTTTAAGATAATTGAACAAAAACAAGAAAAAATTATAAATATTTCTCCAAGAGGTGCTTTTTGATGAGGTCTACTATCCTGCTTATGCAGCATGTCAAGCAGGTCCGACCGCCTTAAGTCAATCACCTGCTTAAGCCTTGGGTAAGTTTAATGTCGTAGTTTTAGTGGTAACAACGGGATTTTTTATGTTAATATGACAGATTCTTATCTGAAATGCAAAGCGGGTAAAATGTTAAAAAAGCAAAGTTCGATGAACCGCGTTGACCGGCCAGAAGAATAGTCAGGATTGTGGCTGTATTTGCCAGTAAAGGTTTAAGATTTATCACAGGCAAATTTGTAGATTTAAATGGACGTCTTAACATTAATGCTTACACTAAATAAAATTTATCAATTATTCTTCCTCGCCCAGCGGAATTTCCACATAAAACTTACTTCCTTTATTTTGTTCGCTTTCAAACCAAACCTTTCCGTCATGGGCCTCTGTAAAACTTTTTATTATCCACATGCCAAGCCCAATAGATGATTGACCATCTGTGCCTTCTCTTCCTGCTTCTGTATATTTACTAAACAGTATTGGTTGAAGGTTTTTAGGTATTCCAATTCCATTATCTTCTACAGTTAACATAAATGTTTTATCATATTTTTCAATGTGTAGTTTAATAATTCCTGTTTCATTGGTAAATTTTATGGCATTAGACACCAGGTTATTTACTACTTGTATGAGTTTAATACTATCTGCACGAGCATAAATCTCTTCGTGGGACGATGTGAATTTGAAGATCTTTTGGGTTAGAGTTTGCGAATTTTTATAAATTTTCATTACTTCTTTAATTTCCTCAACTATGTTAATCCTTTCTTTAGTAATTTCTGTACCAGCTGATTGTAAAGATTCTTTTTTTATCAGTTTGTGAATTAATTTTATATTTCTTGAAGAAATCTCAGCAATCATTTTAGTCCATTCCCGAATTTGGGCATGTTCTTCTCCAGGCAATTTTTTACTTATTTCTAAAGCGAGCATCTTTACAATGCCAATCGGCCCCCGGAGATCATGAGCAAGAATTTCGAGCAATGAATCTTTCCAGCCGTTTATTATTTGCATGTTATAAATGGCTGCTTTTCTAGCTGAATCATCTTCCATTACACCCGTAATAAAAGTTATTTTTTCTTCTTTAATAATTGGACACACTTTCAACCTGACCCATCTTTCACTTCCATCAGGGCGCAAGATTCTAAAATCTACAAGACTATGGGTTTTCTTTCTAAGAAGATTTTTAAATACCGCCTGAACATGGTCTTTATCCTCACTATGAATTAAATTGAAAAAGGATTTAGGATCTTTTAGAAGTTCATTACATTCTCTGCGGGTAATTTCTTCAAAGGCATGGTTGATAAAAAGAAACCGTCTCTTTACCATATCAAAAATAAAATAGACTTCTTCAGATTGTCCGAACATCAAAGTGAATATTTCTGCCTCACCGATAGTCATAATTGATAAGATTAATAGAGAGTTATTAAGATAGGACCACAAATCCTTTTAAGAGTAGAAATATGATCACTCAAGATACGATTAATTAAATAGCCTAAGTGGAGCTTAGTTTATCAACTATAAGGAAAGAATCATAGCTGATACTTAAGTTTTTAAATGTAATTAAGCCATTTAAACTTTGAGCGTTTAACATGAGTAAGTAAACAGTTAATCGTAATTTTTGCTGGGCTGTTACAATCTAAATATTAACTTAAAATAGCTTTTTGCGTAGAAGGTATACAAGGTTTTAAAAGCATGAATAATATTAATAAGAGTGGCAGGTTTTTAGTTGTATTTAGCTATTGGTTTGTACTATTAATTTTTTTTACAAAGTTCGCCCTAGCTCAGCCTAACGGAATAAAATTTAGCCATTTAAACACTTCTAATGGGCTTTCTCAAAGCTCGGTGAGGTGTATTGTTAAAGACCGGTATGGCTTTTTGTGGTTTGGAACCAAGGATGGTTTGAACCGGTATGATGGTTATGAATTTAAAATTTATAGGAATGATAACCAGAATTCCAAAAGCTTACCTTCTAACCATATCCTAAAGTTATATGAGGATAAACAGGGTGATTTATGGGTAGGAACAATCACTGGAGGGTTAAGCCGGTATGATCGTAAATCTGATTCTTTTGAAACGTATAATGTTGGGGCCGACGATGTAAACTCTTTGAGTAATACAGCGGTATTGTCAATTCTTGAAGATAGCAAAGGAAATTTTTGGGTTGGTACTTACCGCAATCTTAATCTTTTCAACCGCAAAACCAAAAAATTCCGTCGTATGAACATATCAGATACGATTAATAAGGCAAGCATATTTTGTATTTATGAAGATCGTAAAAAAAATCTTTGGTTAGGTACGGGAGCAGGGTTGTTTCAATATGATTTAAAAACGAATACAAGCATTGCTTTCCTCCATGATCCTAAAAATCCAAAAAGTATAAGCAGCGACAACATTGAAGTAATATTTGAAGATAAAAAAGGCTTTTTATGGGTTGGCACGGAAAGCCAGGGATTAAACCGAAAAGAGCCGGCATCAGCTAAATTTAAAGTTTACAAGCACCAGTTAGGGAATAACTTCAGCCTCCATAATAATTATATTTCATCTATAATAGATGCAGAAGATGGCAACCTTTGGCTAGGCACAGAAAACGGGCTGGAATATTTTAATACAAAGAAGGAAATATTTAGTAACTACAAATCAGACCAGGGAGATGAGTTTAGTTTAAGCAATAATTCCGTGGCTTCATTATACGCCGATAATCAAGGAATTTTGTGGGTAGGAACCTATTCTGGTGGAATAAATAAATTTGTAGCCAGTATTAATTATTTTGATCATCAACGTTCTAAACTAAATGAACCACATAGTTTAACCCAAAATGTGGTAACCAGCTTTGCCGAAGATGAAACCGGTAACATATACATTGGTACAGATGGTGGCGGTTTAAATTTTGTGAAAAATGGGGATACAAAACATCAGGCCTTAGCCCAGACAGGTACTAAAAACGGTCTTTCAAACAATTTTATCCTTTCCATGATTTACAGTTTAAAAACTAAGAATTTATGGATTGGTACTTATGGGGGTGGATTAAATGAATATAACCCCCGAACCGGAAGTGTAAAAGTTTATTTAGCTGGGGATGGCTCAACAGACCTATCAGGTAACAGTATTTATCATTTATTTGAAGATCACAATGGAAATATTTGGGTTGGAACCAACGGTGATGGTTTAAATGTTATTGATCAAAAAAGTGGAAAAGTTACCAGGTTTCGAAGTGAAAAGGATAATCCAAATAGTTTAAGCAACGATTTTATTCAAACCATTTACGAAGATAAATCCGGTAAGGTTTGGATAGGAACCTACTTTGGTGGTTTGAGTGTTTACAATCCTTTAAACAGGAAATTTAAACGGTATACCGAAAGAAATTCTAATCTGCAAAGTGATATCATTCTTTCTGTAAAAGAAGATAACAACGGGAATATTTGGATCGGAACGTCTGGAGGCGGGCTAGCGTTGTATAAACCCGAATCAAATAACTTTGAAATATTTGGTTCAAAACAAGGGTTGCCAAACGATGTAATTAACAGCATTTTACAGGATGAGAAAGGCTTTCTTTGGTTAAGTACCAACAACGGTATCAGCCGGATGAATCCAGCTAACAAAACGTTTCAAAATTTTACAATTGATAATGGTTTGCAAGGGCTTGAATTTTTGGCCAGATCAGCCTTAATGAGTAAAAGCGGATACATGTATTTTGGCGGAAATAAAGGCTACAATCGGTTTAAACCCTTGCAGAATTTAAAGGCCGGCATATCTGCCCCGGTTATATTAACGGATTTCATGTTATTTAACAAATCCATTACGCCAGGGCGTAAATCTGTGCTTAAACAAGATATAAGTTTGACCAAAAGCGTTACACTTTCTCACGATCAATCTGTATTTTCCTTTCGGTTTACCTCACTAAACTACACCATACCTGAAAAAAATCAATTCGCATATTTTTTAGAAGGGTTTGATAAATCCTGGAACTTTGTAAATAAGCGCCGGACAGCTACATATACCAATCTTGATCCGGGAAAATATACTTTCAGGGTAAAAGCGGCCAATGCAGACGGAATTTGGAACAGTGAGAGTAAGGCGATAGAAATTATTATAACCCCGCCATTTTACGGAACCTGGTGGTTTCGTTTTCTGGTTATTATTTCCGTTTCCGGAAGCATATTTCTGGTTTATAAACGCAGGCTGCATGCTATCCGCAGGCAACGAGACAGACTAAGTAATTTAGTTAATAAAAGAACTGAAGAGTTACACATTCAATCTAACCAGCTTTTGCTTTTAAATGAAGAATTGACGAAGCAAAAAGAACACGAAGCACTGGCAAGGGAAGAAGCAGAGAAAGCAAACCAGGCGAAAAGTATTTTCCTTGCTACAATGAGTCATGAAATACGCACTCCAATGAACGGTGTATTGGGGATGGCATCTTTACTTTGCGAAACAAAATTGGATACAGAACAATATGAGTTTGCTCAAACAATCCGTAATAGTGGTGAAGCATTGTTAAATGTAATTAACGATATTCTGGATTTTTCTAAAATTGAGTCTGGTAACCTTGAACTTGACCCACACGATTTTGTTCTAAGGCAAATAATTGAAGAGGTTATGGATCTTTTTGCCTCCAAAGCCTCAGAACAAAACATTGATTTAATTTACCAGATAGATCCACTAATTCCATATCAACTCAAAACAGACAGTTTTAGGTTAAGACAGGTACTTATTAACCTGATTGGGAATGCAATTAAATTTACATCACAGGGTGAAATATTTTTGCGAATAAAGAGCCTCGGTGTAGGTAAGAACGATCAGATCATATTGCAGTTCGAACTTATTGATACAGGTATTGGTATCTCAGAATTAAAAATAAATCGTCTGTTTAAAGCGTTTTCACAGGTTGATTCATCAACAACAAGGCGTTATGGTGGAACCGGATTGGGATTGGCTATCAGCCAGCGTTTAGTCCAATTATTTGATGGCGAAATTTCTGTAAAAAGCATAGAAGGTGAAGGATCTTCGTTTTTATTTACCATTCATGCAGCCGTTAGCGAACAGCCGGCAATTATAATAAACAAATTCAATTTAGAGCCTTACGGCACGAAAAAAGTATTGATTATAGATGATAACACAACGAATCTTCGCATTCTGGATTTGCAGTTACAGCAATGGGGATTAGTGCCTTTTATTTGTTCAACAGGGAAAAGAGCGCTAAAATTCTTACTATCCAATACGGTTGATCTGGTCATTACAGATATGCAAATGCCAGAAATGGATGGGATAACACTTAGTGCCCGTATTAAAGAAGCATTTCCTTTAATACCAATTATTCTTCTAAGTTCTATCGGGGATGAAACCCGTTCTAAACATCCGGAGCTATTTGTATCTGTACTTACAAAACCTGTTAAACAACAATTGCTGGGCAAAGTTATTCAACTTGCTTTTGAAAAAGAAGCCATAATTCCTCAAGTAAAGTACCCGTTAAAGACACAATTATCAGCGGATTTTGCATTAAAATATCCGTTACGGATTTTGGTTGCAGAAGATAATGTAACAAATCAAATGTTAATTTGTAAAATTTTAGAACGATTGGGCTATCAAACAGATGTGGTGATAAATGGAAAGGAAGTTATTAGCCGGTTACAAATTCAGTTTTATGATGTGATTTTGATGGATATTCAAATGCCTGAAATGGATGGTTTGGAAGCTACCAGATTAATTCGCAAAGAGTTTGTAAAGCAGCCACAAATTGTAGCTATGACGGCTAACGCGATGACAGAGGATAAGGAAGCATGTTTTGCATCAGGCATGGATCAGTATTTGTCTAAGCCATTGCAAATTTCTTTACTTGTAAAAACTCTTAAAACATTGAGCGATGTTCAGAAAAAAACTGAAAGTTTAAGGCTGATAGCCTAATTATTAAAGCTTTCTATTCTGTTAAAAGGTTTTGCTCCGGATGTTATATAAACCTCCGGAGAGTGATGTTTTAAAACCGGCCAAGAAAGCGTGAATTACCAAATTAGTGATTCACTAACTTTAAATATCAAGTAGTAA
>JACMND010000122.1 GCA_014378705.1 Pedobacter sp.
ACCTGGATTGGCTTGCCCGTGGTTTATCTGCTGCTCACGAAAAATAATGTTAGTAAAAAGGTGATAGGTAATAAAGCTAAGATTCAGAAGGTTAAAGATCAAAGGTGGGTTTACTTTTTTATTCAGAAGCCATTGATCAGTATGCTTGCCGCGATAGTACTCATCGTATCTATCATCCTGATTTTGCCCAGGTTAGAAACCGGTTTTTTGCCTGCAATGGATGAAGGAAGTATTGTTCTGGATTATAATTCTCCACCGGGCACCTCTCTGGAAGAAACAGATAGAATGCTGCGTGAGGCTGAGAAAATAATTATTAAAATTCCGGATATTGAAACCTACTCAAGACGTACCGGCACCCAAATGGGCTTTTTTATTACTGAGCCCAACAGAGGTGATTATTTAATACAGCTAAACAAAAATAGGAGCAGGACTACCGAAGAGGTAATTAATGAATTAAGGCAAAAAATACAAGCCTCACAACCGGCCTTAACCATTGATTTTGGGCAGGTAATTACCGATATGCTGGGAGATTTAATGAGTTCTGTGCAGCCTGTTGAAATTAAAATATTTGGAAGTGATCAGCAAATATTGCAGCAATTATCTAAGCAGGTTGCTGATATTTTAACTAATATTAAAGGCACAGCAGATGTTTTTGACGGAATTGTTATCGCCGGGCCATCCATCAATATTAAACCCAATAGCGCTGCACTTGCTCAATATGGATTAAGTCCGGCAAGTTTTCAGGCACAGTTTCAAACAGCGCTTGAAGGCAATATAGGCGGTGAAATTTTTGAAAAGGATCAGCTTTCTCCCATCCGCATCATCTATCCCGAAAGCCGAAAGTTTGGCATTTCTGATATCGATCAAATGCCTATGTTCTTGCCTGGCGGCAGGATTATTCCAATTACCCAACTGGCTACAGTTTCAATTAAAGCCGGAGAAGCAGAAATTGAGCGGGAAAACCTGCAATCTATGGGCGTAGTAACCGCCCGGTTAGATAACCGCGATTTGGGTAGCGTAATTAAGGATATTCAGGTAAATGTTGGGGCAAAAATACATTTGCCTGCCGGTTATCACATTCAATATGGTGGGGCTTATGCAGAACAGCAGCAATCCTTTAAGGAATTACTGATAATACTGATTACGTCAAGCTTGTTGGTTTTTGGAGTTATTTTGTTTTTGTTTAAAGATTTCAGAATTGCATTTCTAATTCTTTGTGTAGCCGTTTTAGGTATCTCTGGCAGTTATATAGCGTTGTTTTTAACCAGCACACCTTTAAATGTGGGAAGTTATACAGGCTTAGTCATGATTGTTGGGATCATAGGCGAAAATGCCATATTCACCTATTTACAATTTAAAGAATCTGTTCTTACAAAAAGCGTGGATGAAGCGATCATTTTTTCTATTTCTACAAGGCTCCGGCCTAAATTGATGACAGCCTTGGGCGCTATCATCGCTTTATTGCCATTGGCTTTAGGTATCGGTGCAGGTGCTCAACTGCATCAGCCTCTTGCTATTTCGGTAATCGGGGGTTTTTTAATTGCGTTGCCATTATTATTAATTGTTTTACCTACCGGGATACGATTTATTCACCACTCACCTAAAACTTAAACACCTAGATTAAAAGGAATAAAACCACATCTGTAAGTTGTATTCAGAATAGGTATTTAAATTAAAAAAAATTTAATCTCAGGTCATGAAATAGCTAATCAATAAGCAAGTAGTTACTGAGATTATAGCCTGTAGAAACTTTCCTAATTGTTTATTTATACGATTTTCAATCTTCGGCATGTCACTTTTGTGAATATCGAGATGAAGGAATTATCGTAATTAGTTGTGGAAATTTAATTTGCCGTCAAAAAAAGATCTGAATATCTTGATCTTTCTTTTTGTTCTGACTTTCAATAGGTTATCTGCACTAAAGTATAATGGCAATACATTTTTTGTCATCGATGCCTATTGCTATATTTGCACATGTTGAAACGGAATTTTAGCATTTTTATGATTTCTCTGGCAGGTATGATCCTGTTAGGGCATAATTTTGTTCCCCACCATCATCCTGAAGCATATATTGAATTTTCTAATTCTATACAGGATAAACACCAGCACCCTGATGAAAATGTCAATCCTTTAAGTTATTTATTCTCTCTTTATCAGCATCATGATGCTGATAAAGAAATTAAAACCCATGTTACAGTCTCATATTCATTTCAGTTAAAAACAGATAACTTTTTTGCTTCGTCTCAGCACTTTGCTTTTAAGGCCGTAAGTCAGATACCCGGAATTGATGATCCACCTGAAATAATACATGCTCCTATTTTTTCTTTACATCCCTGCCAGGTTTGGTTTCGCGGGCCTCCGATTGCGGTTTAAGATAATCGTATTCCCTTTATGCCAGGCTAATTGATAGCCCTGATTCTACTCTTTAATATTTTAACGTATTCACCTATCTATAATGTTAGATAAGATTATCTTTTTTTCTATAAAGAATAAACTGCTTATTGGATTGTTTACTCTTGCTTTAATAGCCTGGGGAATTTATTCGATAACCAAACTTCCAATTGATGCCGTACCTGATATCACTGATAACCAGGTAATGGTTATTACGGTTACCCCAACTCTGGCCGCTCAGGAAACCGAACGATTGATTACCTTTCCGGTCGAACAAACCATGGCCAGCATCCCTGGAATTAAACAAATCAGATCTTTCTCACGCTTTGGTTTATCATTGGTAACCGTAGTGTTTAATGAAGATGTTGACATCTACTGGGCCCGTCAGCAGATAAACGAACGCCTTGGAGATGCAGCTAAGCAGATCCCGGAAGGGGTTGGTACACCGGAGATGGCTCCTGTTACCACAGGTTTAGGAGAAATCTACCAGTATGTAATTCACACCAAGAAAGGGTATGAAAAAAAATATAATCCGATGGAGCTTCGCACCATTCAGGATTGGATTGTTAAACGACAGCTTTTAGGGACGCCCGGTGTAGCAGAAGTCAGCGGATTTGGAGGATATGTAAAGCAATATGAAATAGCCGTGAACCCAGACAGGTTGCATAGTTTAAACGTGAGCATATCCGATATTTTTAATGCGCTGGAAACCAACAACCAAAATACAGGCGGAGCTTATATTAACAAATCTCCAAATGCTTATTTCATCAGGAGCGAAGGTTTAGTAGAAAATATTGATGATATAGAAAATATTGTTGTTGAAACAGAGAATGCAACACCCGTACTTATTAGAGATGTGGCAACAGTACAATTTGGAAACAGCGTTCGTTACGGTGCCGCAACACGTAACGGGCAAGGAGAAGTTGTAACCGGCATTGTGTTAATGCTTAAAGGGGCTAACTCTTCAGAAGTAATAAATGCTGTTAAAGCCAGAATTGAGCAGATAAAAAAAACGTTACCTGAAGGAGTTGATATCGAGCCATTTTTGGATCGTAAAAAACTGGTCGACAATGCCATTAGCACAGTATCTACCAACCTGATAGAAGGTGCTCTAATTGTCATCTTTATTTTGATCCTCTTTCTTGGAAATTTTCGGGCAGGTTTGGTTGTCGCTTCGGTTATCCCGTTATCCATGCTATTTGCCATTTCGATGATGAACCTGTTTGGTGTTTCCGGTAACCTGATGAGTTTAGGGGCGATAGACTTTGGTTTAATTGTAGATGGCGCTGTTATCATTGTTGAAAGTGTCCTGCATCGCATTACCATGAGTAAACATCATCATGTAGGACTGAAAAGATTAGACCAAAACCAAATGGATACCCAGGTTTACGAAAGTGCCGGGAAAATGATGAATTCGGCGGTATTCGGGCAGATCATCATCTTGATTGTTTATCTTCCTCTTTTGGCCTTAATAGGTATTGAAGGTAAGATGTTCCGTCCGATGGCCCAAACGGTTATGTTTGCCATTATCGGGGCATTTATTTTGTCTCTTACCTATGTTCCGATGATGTCTGCATTGGGGCTGAGCAAAAACACAACGCACAAAAGAAATTTTTCAGACCGCATGATGGATTTTTTACAGCGGGTTTATCAACCTGTTATCAATCTTGCTATACGGCAAAAAATAAGCGTAGTAGTAATTTCCGTCCTATTGTTCCTAGTCAGCTTGTTTGCGTTTACCCGCTTAGGCGGAGAATTTATTCCTCAATTGGATGAAGGCGATTTTGCAGTTGAAACACGTGTATTAACAGGGAGTTCCATTGATCAGATCATCGAAGCGTCAACCAAAGCGCAGAAAATTATTTTGGCTCAGTTTCCCGAAGTGAAACAGGTGGTTAATAAAATTGGTTCAGGGGAAATCCCAACAGACCCCATGCCTATTGAAGCCGGGGATATGATGATCATCCTGAAAGATAAAAAAGAATGGAACAGCGCATCGTCCAGGGAAGAACTTGCTGAAAAGATGCAGGAAGCCTTATCCGTCATACCAGGAGTAACTTTTGGATTTCAGCAGCCTATTCAAATGCGCTTTAATGAATTAATAACCGGGGCCAAACAGGATGTTGTAATTAAAATTTATGGAGAAGATTTGGATGTATTGACAAATGAAGCCTCCAAAATCGGTAAATTAATAAAACCTGTAAAGGGTGTTTATGATGTATATGTGGAAGAAGTGACTGGTTTGCCTCAAATTCAAATCAAATTTAACCGTGACCGGATTGCCCAATATGGATTAAATATCAGTTCGATTAATCGGACTATCAAAACCGCCTTTGCCGGGGAGGCTGCCGGCTTGGTGTATGAAGGTGAAAAACGTTTTGACCTGGTTGTTCGTCTCGATAAAAAAGACCGCCAAAGCTTGCAAGATGTGAGGGATTTGTACATTACTACACGAACGGGTCAACAAATCCCGCTCGAAGAAGTTGCCACAGTAAACTTTGTAAACGGCCCGAATCAAATTCAGCGTGATGATACAAAACGACGGATTACCATAGGTTTTAATGTGCGTAACCGGGATGTGGAAAGTATAGTTGAAGAAATACAGGCTTCATTGAGCAGTAAATTAAAGCTGCCGTCCGGATATTACATTACCTACGGCGGACAATTTGAAAACCTGAAAGCGGCAAACGCACGATTGGCAGTTGCCCTACCGGTTGCCTTATTTCTGATATTAATCCTGCTATATTTTACCTTCAGTTCCGTTTCGCAGAGCCTGCTTATTTTCACAGCGATACCCTTATCAGCTATCGGAGGTGTTTTCGCCTTGCTAATCCGGGGCATGTCATTCAGTATTTCTGCGGGTGTTGGTTTTATTGCGTTGTTTGGGGTTGCCGTTTTAAACGGGATAGTTTTAATAGCTGAATTTAACCGCTTAAAAAAAGAAGGAATGAGTGATGTAAATGAAAGGGTATTAACCGGGACAAAAAGTAGGTTACGGCCCGTGTTAATGACTGCCGCAGTTGCTTCATTGGGATTTTTGCCCATGGCTATTTCCAACTCATCCGGTGCCGAAGTACAAAGGCCTTTAGCCACTGTGGTGATCGGCGGCTTGATTACAGCAACTTTGCTTACGCTGATCGTATTGCCTGTTTTATATATTTTATTTGAACGTAAAAAGAAATTTAAAGAGATGAAATCAGGACTAAATATGCTGCCGGTTATTTTTTCGCTGCTTTTTGGGGGTTTCATGATACCGCTAAATTCATCCGCACAAAGCGTTCCTGAACAAAAAATTACTTTACAACAGGCAATTGACCAAGCGATTAAAAATAACAGCAATCTTAAAGCATCAACGTATGAAATTGATCTGCAAAAAAGTCTGAAAAAGGGTTCCCTTAATTTCGACAAAACAGAAATTCTTTACCAGCAAGGGCAGATAAACAGCAGCAATCAGGATAACCATTTTACGGTTTCACAAAAAATAGAGTTTCCAACAGTGTACGGCAGCCAGGCTAAACTGGCAGATCAACGGATTACAAGAAGTGAGAAGCAGTTTTTAATTACAGAAAACCAATTGATCAGGCAGGTAAAATCAGTTTATAATTATTTGTTGTATTTAAGAGAAAAAGAAAGGCTTTACAACTTTCAGGATAGTTTGTATAGCAATCTGGCAAGAGCGAGTAATCTCCGGTATCAGACAGGTGAAAGTAACCGACTGGAAAAGGTAACGTCCGAAACGCAATTAATGGAGCTTAAAAATTCCATTGCTCAAAATCAGGCTGATATTCTGATCGCCCGGAATCAACTTCAGACGCTGCTGAACACAAATGACAATCTGGACGTTGTTGCGGATCGATTAGTTAAACTTACACTTGAAATTGCGCAGGACAGTTCTGCTTTAGCACAAAATCCCAATCTAAAATTTTTAGAGCAGGAGGTTAATGTCCGGCGTGGCGAAACCAAACTGCACCAGGCTAAGCGTTTGCCCGATTTTTCAACAGGATATTTCAATCAATCCTTGCGGGGAGTGCAAAATGTAAATAACATACCACAAAATTTTACAGGGGCAGATCGGTTTACGGGTTTTCAGATAGGTATCGGAATTCCAATCTTACCAGGAGGGAACAGGGCAAAAATTAACGCATCAAAAATAAGCGAACAGATTGCCGCTTTTAATCTTCAATATCAACAAACGAATCTCCAAGGAGAGTTAAAACAGTTGATACAAGAACATAACAAGCGGAAAAGCTCACTCGATTATTATGAAAAGAGTGCTTTGACACAAGCAGATCTAATTATTAATAATGCCGAAAAAGCTTTTAAAGGTGGCGAAATTGCTTACCTGCAATATTTGCAAAGCATGTCAGTTTCAATAAAAATCAGAACGGATTATGTGCTGGAGCTTTATTTATACAATCAGTCTGTTTTGGATATAGAAAATATTACTGGTAAAAAATAAACAGTTAAAAAGAAGAAGATATACTATGAAACATATCCATAAAATAGTGTGCACCGCACTATTAGGCTTAAGCGCAGTAGCTTGTAATCAAAAACCAATTGAAGAAATTACTGCAACAGCCGAATTGACGACAAAAATAACGGACGAGGTCAGGCTGACAAAAGATCAATATAAAGTGGCTGATATTCAATTGGGAAAAGTTGAAATGCGAAACTTGAGTAATGTCATTAAAGCAAACGGAAAACTAGACCTGCCACCAGAAAATATGGTCTCAGTGTCGGCACCATTAGGCGGCTACGTAAAAAGCGCAGGTTTATTGCCTGGTCAGGCCGTTAAAAAAGGTCAGGTAGTGGCAGTGATAGAAAATCCTGATTTTATTGATATTCAACAGGATTACCTTGAAACCAGAAGCCGACTGGATTTTCTGGAACTTGAATACAAACGCCAGGAAGACTTACGTAAAGAGGATATTAACTCGGTTAAAACCTTTCAGCAAGTGAGTTCCGAATTAAAAATAATGAGAGCCCGGATAAGCGGTCTGCAACAAAAACTCCTGTTAATAGGTATCAGTAGTAATCGTTTGCAGGCAGGTAAGATATCCCGAACAAGCAACCTGTATTCGCCCATTAATGGTTTTGTAATTACAAGCAATGCAAATCAAGGCAAGTATGTTAATGCTACCGATGTGCTTTTTGAACTTGCTGACAAAAGTGATCTGCACTTGGTTTTAAACGTATTTGAAAAGGATGCTTTTAAAATAAAAGTGGGGCAGCCAATCCGTTTTGCTTTATCGAATGCATCGGATTATAACCGGACTGCAAAAATCATTTTAATAGGTAAATCTACTGAAAAAGAAGGAACCATACCGGTGCATAGTCATTTGGACAATTCGAACGATCCTACATTGATTCCCGGGATGTATGCTAAAGCGTTAATATCTGTTACCGATGGAGCACCAGTATCTGCCGTACCCAACGATGCGATCATCAATACGGATGCTCAGGATTTTATATTTATTCAAACTAAAAACGACGTGAACGGGAATACGTTTAAGATGATCCCAATTAAAAAGGGAATCGAAGAGGGCGGCTACACAGAAGTGACCCTTCCCGGGCGGTTTGACATAAATTCACAGTTGGTATTAAAAGGTGCTTATGCTTTGCTTTCAGCTATGAAAAATGTGGAGGAATAAATTTGAATTTCAAAAATAAGTTGCAAAATTTTAAATTAGGTCATAAATCTAACCTTTGCCCACTTTTGAAATTAAATGAAAAATAAAAATCTACAAACAGAAATCGACGCTTCTTATCTATACCAAAAACTTGCGGAGCATGAGCCTGATATGACCATTGCAAATGTGTTCCGGCAAATGAGCGACATTGAGAAAGGTCATGCAGAAGCCTTTGCTAAAAGTTATAATGTGAGTTTTGAAAACTTAATGCAACCTTCCTGGAGAGCGAAAACGTTAAACACCATTGGTAAAATATTTGGTTATGGATACGTTTTGGGTGTTTTAATGGATACAGAAAAAAGCATTGCGAATGCTGTGATTAGCACAAAAAATAAGTATAAAAAAGAAATTACAGGTACTGAAACCAACCACGTAAAAATACTTAGGTCAATCCTTGAAAAAGAAACCAAAGTAACGGGGCCACAACTTTCAAGGTTTGAAAAAAGTCATCGTTCTGTAGGTGGAAACGCTATTAGAGCGGCTGTATTAGGTGGAAATGATGGTTTAGTTTCAAATTTTAGTTTAGTAATGGGAATTGCCGGCGCAACTGCCGGACAAGAAGGTGTTTTACTTGCAGGACTTGCCGGCTTATTAGCCGGGGCATTATCAATGGCATTGGGTGAATGGATTTCTGTAACAAGTTCCAGGGAATTATATGAAAATCAAATGCAGATAGAAATGGAAGAGTTAGAAACTAATCCAGAAGGAGAAATGAAGGAACTAGCTTTAATATATTTTGCAAAAGGAATTCCTGAAAAACAAGCTCAGGAAATGGCCACCGAAATTATGAAAGATAAAGGTCATGCGCATGAAATACTAGTCAAAGAAGAATTAGGGATCAATGCAGAGGAACTAAAGGGTTCAGCTTTTGAGGCGGCTGTTTATTCTTTCATATTCTTTTCTATTGGAGCTGTTATTCCGGTTTTGCCCTTTATTTTCCTTAGCGGAATGCAAGCAATTTTAATTAGTGTTTCAGCAAGTGCAATAGGCTTGTTTTTAATTGGTGCTGCAATTACTTTATTTACAGGAAAAAATGTTTGGTACTCTGGATTCAGACAAGTATTTTTCGGTTTAGCGGCAGCAGCTATTACTTTTGGAATTGGTAAGTTAATAGGAGTATCCGTTACCGGGTAAGTACAGTACACATTAAATTTAGAGGTATGGTTAAAGTTTTAATAAGCACTTACAAAGTAGTAGACCTTTCAAAATTCCATCCAAATTAAAATTGTAAATTGCCTGCATGAACCACCTGATTGCCCCTTCTGTTTTATCCGCTGATTTCGCAAACCTTCAAACGGATATAGAAATGATTAATCGAAGTGATGCCGATTGGTTTCATATTGATATTATGGATGGTGTTTTCGTACCAAATATTTCCTTCGGGTTCCCGGTTTTAAAAGCAATATTTAAACATGCCGTTAAACCTTTGGATGTGCATTTAATGATTGTTGATCCGGATAGATACCTTGAGCAATTTAAACAAGCAGGAGCCGCAAACATAAGCGTTCATTACGAAGTATGTCCTCATTTACACCGCACCATTCAGGCTATAAAAGATTTGGGTTGCAGGGCAGGAGTAGCTATTAATCCGCATACGCCTGTGCAGGTTTTAGAGGATATTATTGAAGATATTGATCTGGTCTGCATGATGTCTGTAAACCCTGGTTTTGGTGGCCAAAAATTTATTTTAAACACATATAAAAAAGTTAAAGCGTTAAGAATGATGGCTTCCGGACGCAACGAAAATTTGCTAATTGAAATAGATGGTGGGGTAAATATGAATAATGCTGCTGCACTTTTAAGAGCAGGAGCCAATGTTTTAGTAGCAGGGAATTCTGTTTTCGAAGCAAATGATCCAATTAAAGCTATCTCCGGGTTAAAAAATATTTCTCATCTTACAGAAAACGCATAAGCCACTTTAATTGCCTAACAAAACAGGGTACTCCCAAATTCACAAATTGTATAATAAGATTAACAGGTGAAGTATTTTCTGGCTGTTTTATTTTCCCTCTCTGTAAATTTCCTTTTAGCGCAAAGCATTTATGTAATAACCGGTAGCGTGAGTAATCATATTTCTGAGCCGTTATCTGGTGTTACTGTAAGTTTATACAATTCTAAAAATGTTACACAAACGGATAAGGATGGTTTTTATGCGCTAAAAAGTTTAACTCAAAAAGTAACGATCAGTTATAGCAGAATAGGTTTTAAAAGTATCGTTTTAGAAATTGGGTTAACTCAGGGGCAGCCCAACAAGCAGGACGTTATTTTGATTCAGGATTTCAGGTCATTGGACGAAGTTCAGGTTAGAGCAAATACTAGTAACCAAACAAACATGCAAGGGTTAAATACCCGATTGGTTCAATCTACCCCATCCGCTTCTGGAAACTTTGAATCCATCTTAAAGACACTGCCAGGCGTATCATCTAATAACGAATTAAGTTCTCAATATTCGGTTAGAGGTGGAAATTTTGACGAGAATTTAGTTTACGTAAATGATATTGAAATTTACCGGCCTTTATTGATACGGAACGGGCAGCAGGAGGGATTAAGTTTTATCAACCCGGAAATGGTTAGCCAGGTTAAATTTTCGGCTGGTGGTTTCGAAGCTAAATTCGGCGACAAATTATCATCTGTTTTGGATGTAAAATATCTTCGCCCTGATAGTACAGCCATTACCGCAAGCCTGGGTTTACTAGGCAACTCCGCAACCTTTAAATTGCCGGGTAAACGAGATTATTTAATAGCCGGGATCCGTTTAAAGAACAACCGGTTACTATTAAATACTCAGGAAATAAAAGGAAGTTATCAACCACAATTTACTGATTTTCAGTTTTTATATGCCCGTGATATAAATAATAGATTAACCTATTCAGTCTTTGGAAATTACAATAGCAGCACGTTTAACCTGGAACCCCTGAGCCGGGAAACAAAGTTCGGGACATTTAATGAAGTACTTCGGTTACAGGTAGATTATACCGGTAAAGAATCAGACCGGTATGAATCTTTGATGGGTGCTTTCACATTTCTTTATAAACCCAATCCCACTTTAAATTTTAAATGGATCAACTCTTCATTCAACATAAATGAACAGGAACGTTTTGATATTGAAGGCAAGTATATTTTTGATGAGATTGAAACCAGCCTTGGAAACCCTGATTTTGGTAAAGTAAGGGCCAACAGGGGAATCGGCTCCAACCTGGATTATGCCCGAAACAAATTGACGGCAAGAATTTACAGTTCTGAATTGAAAGCATATAAACAATACCAGCACTCATTTTTCGAAGCCGGTGTGCGGTATCAATACGATGATCTGAAAGACAGATTAAATGAATATCAGGTTATTGATTCGGCAGGCTACATCCTTCCGATAAACGGTTTAGAGTTTAATCTTAGCAATCAGGTTTATGCTATTAACCAGGTAAGTACAAGCAGGATAACTGCTTATTCACAGAATTCTGTAGAACTAACACCTAAAATAAATCTATCAGCGGGTTTGCGGTTAAATTACAGCTCATTTACCAATCAGCTATTATTGAGCCCAAGGGTAGCAGTAGCTTATGTATCGCAAAATGCGAATGATTTGGTGCTTAGGATTTCCGCAGGGTCTTACAATCAGCAACCTTTCTACCGTGAATTTCGACGTTTTGATGGTTCGCTGAACAACGAAATAAAAGCGCAACGATCCTGGCATTTTCTGACTGGTGCAGATTATAATTTTCAAGCTTTTGGAACGCAATTAAGGTTTACTTCAGAAATTTATTATAAATATTTAAATCAGCTCACCCCCTATAAAATTGAGAATTTGAGAATTCGGTATTTTGCAGATCAGAAATCAAAAGGCTACGCGACCGGGGCGGATTTTGGTGTAAGTGGAAAATTTGTTGATGACCTGGAATCATCTTTCCGCCTTTCGTTTATGAAAACCGCGGAGGATATTCAAGATGATTTTTATTTTGAAAAGGATTTTGCAGGTAATCTTTTCCGGGTTGAACCGGGCTATTTAAAGCGTCCATCCAACCAAAAGATAAACTTCTCTGTGTCTTTTCAGGATAAACTACTCAACAGCCCTTCCAATAAGGTTCACCTCACCATGCTTTACGGTTCTGCATTGCCAATAGGACCTCCGGGAGCTGAGCGGTATCGGGATGTTTTTAAAATTCCAGCCTACAAAAGGGTTGATATTGGTTTCTCAAAAGATTTTTTGGAGAATAAAAACAAAAAAACAAACAATTTGATTAATAACTATTTTACTTCGCTCATCTTCTACGCAGAAATATTTAACCTCCTGAATATTAATAACACAGTATCCTATTTATGGATTAAAGATGTGAACAATAATCAGTACGCTGTTCCCAATTATTTAACATCAAGACAATTCAATTTTCGTATTATTGCCAAAATTTCAGGCAAGTAAAATTGGTAGGCAAATACTGTTATTTTTTTAGACTTTACTTATTCTTCTACTTTTGACTCAAAATACGCATCATGATATATAACTTCGGCCCAGGCCCCTGCATTTTACCTAATGAGGTTTTTAAACAAGCTTCACAGGCTGTTATAGAATTTAATCCAACCGGTTTATCAATCTTAGAAATATCACATCGCTCGGTAGAATTTGAAGCCGTTATTAATGAGACTGTAATTTTAGTTAAAGAACTTTTAAATGTTCCCGAAGGCTATTCTGTACTTTTTTTACAGGGTGGGGCAAGCATGCAGTTTGCTATGGCACCTATGAATTTATTAGCGGAAGATAAAACCGCAGCTTATTTTGATACCGGCGTTTGGTCCAGCAAAGCAATTCAGGAAGCTAAAATTTTCGGTCATGTAAACATTGTGGCATCCTCAAAAGATAAAAACTACACCTTTATCCCAAAAGATTTTACGATACCAGAAGATTCAGTTTATTTTCATTGCACCTCAAATAATACCATTTACGGCACCGAAATAATGGAATTTCCAAAAACTTCGGTTCCGGTAGTTTGTGACATGTCATCAGATATATTTAGCCGCAAAATTAATGTTGCCGATTTTGCCCTGATCTATGCCGGAGCACAAAAAAATATGGGCCCGGCAGGTGTCACGCTGGTTATTGTTAAAGATGAAATATTAGGCAAAATTGATCGAAAAATTCCTTCTATGCTAGATTATAAAGTTCAGATTGATGGCGGTTCCATGTACAATACTCCCCCGGTTTTTGCTATTTACGTTTCAATGCTAAACCTTATCTGGTTAAAATCTAAAGGAGGTGTGGAGGAAATTGAACGTGAAAACAAAGCAAAAGCTGAAGCTCTTTACCGCGAAATAGATCGTAATCCACTTTTTAAAGGTACTTGTGAAATTGAAGACCGGTCCAGGATGAACGTGTGTTTTGTAATGGAAAACCCCGAAATGGAAAAACCATTTTTAAAATACACCGAAGACCTTGGTATCATCGGCTTAAAAGGACATCGCAGTGTGGGTGGCTTTCGGGCTTCAATGTACAATGCACTGCCCATCACAAGCGTACACGTATTGATTGATGCTATGCAGGATTTTGAATTGGGATTGCAAAAAAACAGGGATAAGTAAATATACTTGATACCTGATACCCGATAATCTTAATGTTAACCTAAATCCAAAATGATGATCCGAATACTCGCTAATGACGGGATTGACCCGATAGGAAAAAAGCTACTGGAAGAAGCTGGTTTTAATGTAGAAACAAATCATATTCCGCAGGCGGATTTGGCAGAAGCACTCAAAAATTTTGAGGCGATTACAGTTAGAAGTGCTACTAAAGTTCGCCAAGATTTAATCGATGCATGTCCAAATTTAAAGCTAATCGGAAGGGGAGGAGTTGGCATGGATAACATTGATGTTGATTATGCCCGTTCTAAGGGATTAGCGGTGGTAAACACACCTGCCGCATCCTCATTATCTGTTGGTGAGCTTGTTTTTTCTCATTTATTTACCGGGGTTCGGTTTGTTTACGATTCAAACCGAAAAATGCCTTCAGAAGGAGCAACCCGGTTTAATGACCTTAAAAAAGCCTACGCAAATGGAATCGAACTTCGTGGAAAAAAAATCGGGATTATTGGTTTTGGCCGCATTGGGCGTGAAACCGCAAAAATTGCCCTTGGACTGGGAATGGAAGTGTTGGCTTTCGATCTGTTTGAGGTTCCCTCTAAACTGGAAATCCAGCTTGCTGGCGATGTTAGCGTAACTTGCCCGGTAAAAGCGGTAAAGCTGGAACAACTTATTAAAGAGTCAGACTTTATCAGCATTCATACCCCTTTTTCTGAAAAACCGATTCTTGGTAAAGAAGAGTTTAAAATGATGAAAAACGGAGTTGGCATTGTAAATTGTTCAAGAGGAGGAACCTTAGACGAGGAAGAATTGATTCTTGCATTAGATTCCGGTAAAGTGGGTTTTGCAGGCTTGGATGTTTTTGATAATGAACCGACGCCCAGAACCGAAATATTAAACCATCCTAAAATTTCTTTAACGCCGCATATTGGTGCGTCAACTAACGAAGCTCAGGAACGGATTGGAACAGAGTTGGCAAACCTGATTATTGATTTTTTTAAAGGTAAGTAATTTCCTTGTTCAGCGATTTTAAAAAGGAGGGTTCAGACTACTCCTTTAATTGGAATCGTTATGCATTGTGGTCCAGTCGTGCCTTATGAGGCTGTCGTTTTTATCGGGTTTATATACTTTTAGTATTTGTTTTTTTAATGGTCATGCAGTACTTTAATTAACTAACGGGCTTGCAACTGTTAATTTAAGATTATAGTTTCAGATGCCAAAAATAAAGGCGTTCAGAGGAATAAGTCCTCATCCGGATTACGTAAAACAGGTGGTTCTTGCTGTTGATAATCTTAGCATAGAAAATGCTAAGATTATTCGCGAAAAAAACCCTCATTCATATGTAAACATGCTTGTTCCAAGATTGGAGAATAAATATTTGCGTGGATCAAAACGTGAACTGGCCTACAAAAAGATCAACGAAAATTTTGAAGAGTTTTTGGATACCGGTATTCTTATCCGCGACAGCGAGCCAATGTTATACATTTACCAGGTAAGGCGCAGAGGGATGATACAAACCGGAATTTGGGTGGTCACTTCTATAGATGATTATTTGAATAATACGGTCCGGAAACACGAGCTAACACGTGCTGATCGTGAAAATGATTTGATTGATTACCTGCAACAGACCGGTATGGATGCCAACCCTGTGCTGATCACTTATCCGCCTGTAAAATCAATCGATTTATTAATTGAAAGTATCATAACTCTTTCTCCTTCCCTGCATTTTAAGACCCAGGAAGCCGAACACCTGCTGTGGAAAATTAATTCTGAACCTATAATAAACAAATTAATAAATGCCTTTGCTGCATTACCTGTTTCTTACATCGCCGACGGGCATCACCGGGCGGCAGCTGCTTCTTTATTGGGCATTGAACGCAGAAGGCTTAATTTGAAACATATCGGAACGGAGGAATATAATTTTTTTAATTCGGTTTATATGGCTACCGATCAGCTTCAGATCTTTGAGTTTAACCGCCTGGTTAAAGACACCGGACTCTATGGTAAAGAGGAGTTTTTATTGCTTGTGGCAGAAAATTTTGAAGTCTGCGGTTCAGATCAGGTAGTAAAACCTTCCGGCTTACATCAATTTGGAATGTATCTGGAACACTCATGGTACCGCTTAACTGCTTTAAAACACACATGCTGTTCTTCAAGCCCAGTTGCTGATCTGGACGTAAGTATATTGCAGGATTTTTTGTTTAATCCTATCTTAAAAATATCTGAACCGCGTACAGATAAACGAATGACTTTTTTGGGGGGCACCGTTGCTATTGAAGAAATAGTGGATTTAGTGAATAAGGGGGATTATGCCATTGCCTTTATTTTGTATCCCACATCTATACAGCAATTAATTTCCGTTGCGGATGCCGGAGAAGTGATGCCTCCAAAATCAACCTGGTTTGAACCAAAATTTCAGTCGGGTTTGGTGATTCATCAAATTAACTAAAAAATGAGCGCTTGATGATTGCACAACGCTAAAACTACCGGGTTTGCGGGACCTTAGAACGTTTGAGCCTTGGCAACACCTGTAATATTCCTTTTTGCTGGACAACGGCCACTTTTATTTCTTTACTCCAAGAAATAAACCTTTCCTTTTTCAGCAACTTCCGCATCGTAATTTTCAATTACCAGTGCTTCCTTTAAACTTTCCAATGATGAAATCTCCCCATGTACTAAAAACACCCTCCGAAGTTTCTGAGGATCCTGTTGCTTAACAAAAGCAACCAGATCATCATGATCTCCGTGTCCGCTTAGAAGATCTGTCTGCTTAATAGTAGCGTATACTGAAAGTTCCCGGTGGCGGATAGTAACAATCGGGTCACCGCGTAGAAGACGGTACCCTAAGGTATTTTTGGCACAATAACCTATGAATAAGATGGTGCAATAATAATTTTGGATATTATAAAAAAGATGATCCTGAATCCGGCCGCCCTCAAGCATTCCGGCAGAAGAAATAATGATGCAAGGTTCAAAATAATTACTTATGGCCTTACTGGCTTCCATGTCCTCAATGTATTCTAAATTATTAAACTCAAACTCATCACCTTCCTGGCGGTAAAATTCCTGAGCTTCGGCGTTTACCAAGTGATGATGTTTCCTGAAAATTTCCGTCGCATAAGTGGCCATTGGACTGTCAACAAAAACTTTTACACGCGGCAATAATCCCTTGCTAAAAATCCTGTTTAAAGAATAAACAAGAGCTTGCGTACGGCCCACGCTAAACGCCGGAATAATTAATCGCCCCGCAGATTTAACGCAGGCTTCGTTTACTGTTTCAACCAGCATTTCTTCTATAGTATTGGTTGCCCTATGTTTTCTTCCACCATAAGTTGATTCGCAAACCAAATAATCAACTTCCGGCAAACTCTCGGGATCAGTTAAAACCGGATAATTTTTTCTTCCGATATCACCGCTGAAGGCAATTTTTTTCTGCTTTCCCTCATCATCAATTGTTAATACTGCTGCTGCAGCACCTAACAGGTGCCCAACCGGTATAAATTTTAAAGTAGCGTATTCATTGATCCGAAAAGATTTATTAAAACCGATTGTGACAAAGCGGTCAACGGTTTCCATCACATGTTTGTGCAAATACAGTGGTTTCGGGCCGCTTGAAAATTCCTTTTTCCCCTTACGCTTTTTTCTTTGTTTATTTAAGAAAATATTAACCGAATCTAGAAGCAAAAGCTCGGTCAGATCTGCGGTAGGAGGAGTGCAGAGAATCTGACCTGCAAAACCCATTCTTACCAAAGTAGGCAGGTTGCCCGAATGATCAATATGTGCATGAGTAAGAATCACGACATCGATTTCATTGGGAGAGAACGGAAACTGTTCATTTTCTTCCAGCCACGTGTTTCGCTCATAGTCTAAACCGCAATCAACAAGGATTTTATATTTATCAAGCTCTAGCAAATGCATGCTGCCGGTTACTTGTTGTGCGGCGCCCCAAACGGTAAGTTTCATCTAATAAAAGGATTGAGTATAGGTTATGGAGGTTTTAATTAGGTGATTTTTAGCTTATACTTCAAATTGCAAACCGCTTAAATAGCGGTATAAACCCTGATCAATTTGCAATAATTCATCATGCGTACCGGTTTCAATTACTATTCCTTTTTCAAGTACCACAATTTTATCTGCTTCACGAATGGTAGAGAGACGATGGGCGATAATAATGGAAGTCCGGTTTTTCATCAGTTCTTCCAAGGCTTCCTGAACCAGGCGTTCAGATTCTGAATCGAGGGAAGAAGTTGCTTCATCTAAAATTAAAATGGCCGGATCTTTTAATAACGCTCTTGCAATAGCCACACGCTGACGTTGACCACCTGACAATTTCACTCCGCGTTCGCCAACGACAGTTTCATAACCTTCCGGGAAACCGCTGACAAAATCATGAGCATTTGCCCGTTTAGCGGCAGCAATCACTTCCTCACGGCTGGCGGTTAACTTTCCATACGCTATATTTTCGTATATCGATCCGCCGAAGAGCAAAACGTCCTGAGGAACAATTGCTACCTGGTTACGAATATCAGTCAACGAAAATTCATCAGAAGCTATTCCGTCAAATAAAAGCTTACCGGCCTGAGCATCGTAAAAACGTAATATCAAACCGGCAATAGTTGATTTACCGGCACCGCTAGGGCCAACAATCGCAACTTTTTCGCCTGCCAAAGCCTTAAAAGAAACACCGTTTAAAACAATAATTTCCTTACGGGATGGATAGGAAAACTCAATATCTTGAAATTCCAATGCACCTTGTATTTTTTTACGAATAACATTGTCCTTTTCAATATTGGAGATAGGCTCACTTACTTCTGCTAAAATTTCAAGTACTCTTTCACTTGCACCAAAAGCTTTTTGCATAGTAGCATACAACTCCGGGAAACTACCCATTGCTGCCCCAACAAAAGTAGAAAGCAAAATAAATGTAAACATGCTTGCTAAACTGATTTCTCCAGCCTGCACTAAATGAGCGCCGTACCAAACCACAGAAACGATGGTACCAAAAAGGCAAAAAACAATAAATGAAGCAAATATGCCACGGAACTTTGCCCCACGCATTGCAATTTTCACAACTTCGCGAATGCTCTTATTATAACGCCCTACTTCAAAGGTTTCGTTAACAAAAGCTTTAACGTTTGAAATTCCCTGCAAAGTTTCCTCAACAATGGTGTTAGATTCAGCTAACTTATCCTGTGCCTGCCGTGAAAGTTTTCTGATAAAACGACCAAAAAAAACGGCTATGATAACAAGAATCGGCAATACAGCTAAAAGCATTAACGTCAACTTTCCGGATACCAGAACAAGAAATATAATTCCTCCTGTAAAAATAATCACCTGCCGGATCATCTCCGCAAGGGTAGTCGTAATCGCATCCTGGATTTGGGAAAGATCAGCAGAAAGGCGGCTATTTAGTTCCCCAACCCGGCGTTGAGAAAAGAAATTCATTGGCAGGGTTATCAATTTAAAGTAGGTATCCCTTCTGATATCTGCCAGCCCTTTTTCGGCCACTTCAACAAATAAGTTAATCCTGAAATACGAAAAAATGGCTTGTATAAATAAGACGCATAATAAGGTGATGGCAACCGTATTTAAATCAGTAGGAAAAATATCCAGTATCCCATTCGGTATCTGCCTTCCCTGCGAGGGAAAAGAACCTGTTCCAATTAATCGTCCCATTAATAAAGGGAATAAAAAAGAGCTTGCACTGGAAAGAACAAGGAACAAAAGCCCGATTAAAAATTTGCTCCGGTAAGGTTTAAGGTAGCTTAATAAGCGGACTACCTTTTGTATACTTTGTTTATTGATTTTTGCTTTAGGAAGTTCTTCGGCCTGTGAGTTACCACTGTTTAATCTGGATCGTGCCATTTAAATGCTTTGTATTGTGTCGTTTTTGACGATTGTAAAATTAGCGTTATTTTACAATCGTACAGGATAGGTAAATCAACTTTAAGTCACTTTACAATATTAAATTTCAAATAGTATTTTAAATTCTCATATTGTCCAAAATTTACCTCCGAATTTATAATCTCTTCGCTTAAAATAGCCTTCCATCAAACGTATGTTCATCCACTACCGGAAGGACACCGCTTTCCCATGCTCAAGTATGAACTAATACCCGAACAGCTATTTTATGAAGGTGTAATTTCTGATGAAAATTTTTTATCGCCAGAAATCATTAAGGATTCTGTTGTGATTTTAACTCATCAGGTAGAATATTATACTCGTTTAAAAAATCTCCAGCTTTCTGCGGCTGAAGAAAGAAGGATAGGGTTTAAAGTTTCTCCAAAACTGGTAGAGCGGGAAATGAGAATTGCCCAGGGAACCATTGATGGAAGTATTTCGGCCCTGGAAAATGGTGTCAGTTTTAATATCGCTGGCGGGACACATCACGCCGGTACAAATTGGGGCGAAGGTTTTTGCATGCTTAATGACCACGCGATTGCGGCGAATTACTTACTTGATCAAAATTTGGCCAGCAAAATTTTAATTGTTGATTTGGATGTACATCAGGGTAACGGAACAGCGGAAATTTTTAAAAATGAAAAACGCGTTTTTACTTTTTCGATGCACGGCATGAAGAACTTTCCTTTCCGAAAAGAAAAATCAGATTTGGATATCGGACTAAACGACGGAACTTCTGACCAAGAATATTTAAAGCTCTTAAATGAACACTTAACAAATACATTTATAACCTTTAAACCGGATTTTGTTTTTTACCAGGCAGGAGTGGACGTTCTTGGTACTGATAAATTAGGTAAACTTAACTTAAGCACAAGAGGCTGTAAAAACCGAGATATCACAGTGTTTAATTTATGTCGGAAATATAATTGTCCGGTTCAGGTAAGTATGGGTGGAGGCTATTCCCCAAAAATCAATGACATCGTTCAGGCGCATTGCAATACTTTTAAAGCAGCCGTGGAGCTATATTTTTAAAACAAAAATGCCGATAAGAAAAGACTTTAAATTTACTCTGCAGATTTATACTTTCCGGGGTGGCAAATTGAAAGCAACAGCATCATGTTCAAAATGTCCTTTATGAGATCCGTCACAAAAAGGTTTATTCTTAGACAATCCGCAACGGCATATCGAAACCAGGCTTCGGCCCGCCAGGTCATAAAGATTTCCATCTTTATCAACTATTTCAAATTCTCCTTCCACACGTAAAGAACCGTTGTTATTAACCGTAATTTTAGTTTTACTCATCTTGTATCTATTTTTGCGCTAAAATAAGATAAGATTGTACATAATTTGTCTCAAAAGCATATAAATTATAATGATTAAAGGCTTTAAATTAAAATACCTTGTGCTAATCGTACTGGTAGCAGGAATTATCTGGATGTTGAAAGACTCTTTTTTTCAACCCGGTGTTAAGGATTTGAGCGGAAATTTTGAAGAGATCGCTTTTAATCGTAATGAAAATAATACTGGTCCGGTAAACCGGATCTATGCTGTGAGCGTTGCTGATACCTTATTTAAGGAAATGATTGCTTATGGAAATCTGCAGCCACATACTAAATATGGCACAACAAAAGTCTATTTTTTTCGTAACAGAACATTGTCGCCAAAGAGCATAAATGTGACTGAACCTCATTTTAATTTAAGATACAATGCTGACTGCATTGGGGTTTACACAAAAAATGGGATGAGCGAAATTTCGTTTGCTAAAGGTTTGTAACATCATTTCTGCTGGCCGAATTTATTACATTAAAAACTAAGTTATTTTGGTATGGTAAGATTTAAAAGTATAATTTGCGGGTGAAAAAATAGATGCCATTTAATAGAGTTGTTTGTTCAAATCACCCCCTTGTTTAATTTTAAGCTGCTATTTCCTCAACTATCCGGGCCTCTTATAACACTTTAACAATTTCATTATCAGCTTTTTATTTAATCAAATACTTATAAAAATTTAATACATAAACATGGGCCTTTTTAATTTTTTAACTAAAGAAATAGCCATTGACCTTGGAACTGCCAATACCCTCATTATTCACAATGATAAGGTTATTGTTGACGAGCCTTCCATAGTTGCTTTCGATAAAACTACCAATAAAGTGATTGCAATAGGAAGACAAGCTATGCAAATGGAAGGCAAAACACACGATAATATTCGTACTGTCAGGCCTCTTAAAGATGGTGTAATTGCTGATTTCAGTGCAGCAGAACACATGCTTAGAGGTATGATCAAAATGATCAATAAAGATAAAAGCTGGTTTTTTCCCTCCTTGAGAATGGTTATTTGTATTCCTTCCGGGATAACCGAAGTTGAAAAAAGAGCGGTAAGGGATTCCGCCGAAATTGCCGGAGCCAAGGAAGTTTACCTCGTTCATGAACCTATGGCTGCTGCAATTGGGATTGGTATTGATGTGGAAGAACCGATGGGAAATATGATCATTGATATTGGAGGCGGAACTACAGAAATAGCGGTAATTGCATTGTCGGGCATTGTATCTGATCAGTCGATACGCGTTGCGGGTAATATCTTTGATTCGGATATTATCCATTATATCCGTCGCCAACACAACATTATGATCGGTGACCGCACCGCCGAAAAGATTAAATTCGCGGTCGGTTCTGCCTTACCGGAGTTACAGGATCCGCCACCGGATGTAGCAGTCCATGGCCGTGATCTGATGACAGGAACGCCTAAACAGATCACTGTATCCTACACCGAAATTGCCCATTGCCTTGATAAATCAATCTCAAAAATTGAAGAGGCTATTCTAAAAGCTCTTGAAATTACCCCACCAGAGCTGTCCGCTGATATTTATCAAACAGGAATTTACTTAACCGGTGGTGGGGCGATGCTCCGGGGTTTAGATAAACGCATCTCATCTAAAACCAAATTGCCGGTACATATTGCGGATGATCCTTTGCGTGCCGTTGTACGCGGAACAGGTATAGCTTTAAAAAACATTGGCAATTTTACCTTTCTAATGAAATAATTAAATCTGTTTTTAAAAAAGCTTACCCGTATTTCTTCGGAATTGATATTCCCATTTTTTTCATTTCAAGCCTCCGGACGAAAACCGGAGCGCTTGTGGTTTAAACCGGTTTGAGTTAGTCCTTTTTATTCTGTCAGGTTAAATAACGACCTTCATTAATTTAATTAAATTTGGTTTCAATTTACTTTATGAAATTAGCATACATTTGTTAGTATTATTATTGAAATTATAACAAAATATACATTTAATGAATTAAGTAATTATGTTTATGTACTTTTGTTACGAAATGTGAATTTATTTATTAATATTTTAAGTTATTTTTAATATGTGTGGTATCATCGGCGTTTTCGACCTTCAAAGTAAATACAGTGATCTTAGGCCAGCAGTTCTGGAAATGTCTAAAAAAGTCCGTCACCGGGGACCGGATTGGTCTGGAATATATTGTGACAGTAATGTAATTTTGGCTCACGAAAGGTTGGCTATTGTTGATCCTCAATCCGGCGGGCAGCCCTTGTACAGTGAGGATAAAAATGTGATTCTAGCTGTAAATGGCGAAATTTACAATCATATAGAAATTAAAAAGGATTTTCCTGACTATAAATTTCAAACTAAATCTGATTGTGAAATAATCCTTGCACTGTATAAAAGGAAAGGTGCCAAGTTTATCGAAGACCTGAACGGGATATTTGCTTTCGCACTGTACGATAAAGAAAATGATTGTTATCTGATCGCAAGAGATCATATGGGAATTATCCCCTTGTATATGGGATGGGACAAGTTTGGAAACTTTTATGTGGCTTCAGAATTAAAAGCGTTAGAAGGTGTTTGTAATAAGATTCAGGAATTTTTACCGGGTCATTTTATTTATAGTAAAGAGAGTAAGGAGCTTCAGAAATGGTACAAACGTGACTGGACCGAATATCACAATGTCGAAAATAATTCCAGTGACATTGCTACCCTGAGAAAATCTCTGGAAGACGCGGTACACCGGCAGTTAATGTCTGATGTTCCATATGGCGTTTTGTTATCAGGCGGGCTAGATTCTTCAATTATTTCTGCAATAACAAAAAAATACGCTGCAAAACGGATTGAATCTAACGACACCCAAACCGCCTGGTATCCCCAACTGCATTCTTTTGCTGTAGGTTTGGTAGGTTCTCCAGATCTGGCCGCCGCCCGTAAAGTTGCGGATCATATTGGATCTATCCATCATGAGATTAATTTTTCTGTTCAGGAAGGTTTGGATGCTATTAAAGATGTAATATTTCATCTGGAAACATATGATGTAACCACCATCAGGGCCTCAACGCCAATGTACTTGCTGGCCAGAGTAATCAAATCCATGGGTATAAAAATGGTGCTTTCGGGCGAAGGTGCTGACGAAATTTTTGGTGGATATTTATATTTCCATAAAGCTCCAAACGCAAAGGCATTTCATGAAGAAACAATCCGTAAATTAAGTAAACTCCATCTTTATGACTGTTTACGAGCCAATAAATCATTAGCGGCCTGGGGCATTGAAGGCCGTGTTCCTTTTTTGGATAAAGAATTTATGGATGTAGCCATGAGACTGAATCCGGAAGATAAAATGGCTAAAGATGGTAAAATGGAAAAATGGATTTTAAGAAAAGCATTTGAAGAATATTTGCCAGAAAGCATTGTGTGGAGACAAAAAGAGCAATTTTCTGATGGTGTGGGGTATAGCTGGATAGATACTTTAAAGGCAACTGCAAACGAAAAAGTAAGTGATGAGCAGCTTGCAAATGCAAAATTTAGGTTTCCTATAAACCCCCCGATGTCTAAAGAAGAATACCATTACCGCACAATATTTTTTGAGCATTTTCCATCTGATTCAGCAGCAGCTTGTGTACCGTCTGTTAAATCTGTGGCATGCAGTACCCCTGAGGCGCTGGCTTGGGACGCTTCGTTTCAAACAATGAACGACCCATCTGGCAGAGCTGTAAAAAGCGTACATAATATGGGATACAAATAATTAAAAAAAAAGGGAAACAGATGGTTTAATAATTATAAGCAAACTTTTTGCTTATTTTATTAAATCTGATAAACAACAAACAAGCTGACATCAACAGTCCAAGAGTAAGACCATACCAAACCCCGTTTGCTCCGTATCCCAAAACAATTCCTATATAATATCCCGCCGGTATCCCGATGATCCAGTAGGCAATAAAAGTTATAAAAGTTGGAACATTTACATCGCCCATACCCCTTAAAACACCCAGCCCAACAACCTGCGCCCCGTCAAAAAGTTGGAAAAAGCCGGCAATGATCAGTAGTTGTGATGCGATGAGAATAACGCGTTTATCTGAGGTAAACATCCAGGGAAGAATTTGATGCAGCACTGCAAATGAAATCGCTGCGATACTCATAAATACTAAAACAATATGATAGCTTGAAATAGCAGATAATCTCATACCGATAAAATCCTTTCGACCGAACGTGTTTCCGGTTTTTATAGTTGCTGCCGCAGAAATCCCACTGGCCATCATGTATGTAATTGAAGCCAAATTGATGGCTACCTGATGTGCCGCCTGATCAACCGAACCAATTGTGCCGATAAGTATAGCTGCTGCGCCAAAAGCACCAACTTCAAATGTGTATTGAAGAGCTACCGGTGCGCCAATTTTTAAAATTCTTGACGACCTGTATACATCAATAGATTTAAGAGCAAAGTTTTTTAAGTATTGCTTAAAGTGTTTTGACCGTAATACATAAACCGCCATTACCACCGCCATTATACTTCTGTCGATAAGGGTGCTCCAGCCTACGCTTCTGATTCCCATTGGTTCAAGTCCAAATAGACCTTTAACGAAAATTATTCCAAGGGTTACATTAAGGGCATTTCCCCAGATAGAAATAACCATTGCTTGTTTGGTAAACCCTAAACCTTCGGCAAACTGCTTAAAAGTTAGAAAAAGCATTAAGGGAATTATTGAAAACCCCAATAAATTTAAATATGGTTTGGCTAATATTACAACTTCAGCAGATTGATCAAGCTGATCTATTACCGCTACCGAACCATAGTAAACAAAGACATAAAGTAGCAATCCAGACACGGCGTTTATAAGTAAGCTATTAGACAATAACCTACCGCATTCATCGTACTGTTTCCTACCATTGCGTTGCGCTATCAGCGGAGTAAGGCCGTAAGAGAGTCCAATGCCGATGACTAAAACGATTGTAAAAATACTATTGACTAAAGAAACGGCCGCTAAGGCAGTCGTACCAACAAAATGGCCAACTATAATACTGTCGGCGGTTTGAACCAGGGTATGGCCCAGTTGGGATATGACAACCGGAATGGCAAGTCTTAAATTAGTTTGATAATGTGGCTTATATTTATAGTAAAGCTGTTTCAATTTTAGAAGGATGAAAGTGGGGGTTTAATTTATTGGAATAACTAATAACTTATAGAAAAAGCCGCTCTTCAAATATAAAAGGTTCTGATTTAATAATTTTAACAACGCTAAATTCAGAATGAGACGGATCAAATAAGTAATTATCGATTTGATATGAAACAGAATTATCTTCAAAAAGTGAGACATGTTTCATTGCAAAATTATCTAACTCAAATTAAGTGAGGTGTCAACTTTAAAACAACAACTGTCTATAGTATTTAATTGGCTGTATAAAATTCTTCCTTTTCAGTAGTATGAACCCTTATTATTCCTGAAAGAATTAAGTTCACTAAAATTCGGTAGGATCTTCTTCTCGATAGATTTAACATACTACTAAATTCTTTCGCTGTAATGCGGTCGTGGTTTTCAAGATAATCCAACAAAGCTTTTTCTTTAGTTGTGAATTCTAGCAAAACTCCTTCATTTCTTGTTTCACGCTTTAATACATCAACCACAATTTTACTCGCCAGAACACTCTTATCTTTTACCCGAATGTAAACCCACCATTTTTTGTCTTCGCCCATGGCATAATGCGGTTTATTTTCACTTTCCGCAATAACAACCACCAACACAATTTTATCGTCAATATATATCTCCTCAAACTCAGGTTCCAAAGCGGGCCTAGCATAAAATCCAGCTGCTTTATTAATCATATATTTTTCTTCGTCTTCAGACTTAACACCCACTATACGGCCGTCATCATCCACACCAATAAGGAGTTTGCCACCCTTATTATTGGCATATGAGACCATTGTTTTTGCTATCTTTTCAAAACTCGTTATCGTCCTCTTAAAATCTAAAGTGGTTCCTTCACCCTCCAGGATTAGTTTTTTTATGTTAACACCCATCATTCTTAATAAGCAACCGTTTCTTCTTCACCTTTATAAAGGTTGCGTATGTAAACTTCATTAATTACCCTGGCACAAACTTGTCCGTCTTTAAAATTTATTTCCATCGGAAAAGCTTTAATAAATTTTCCTGCTGTCTTTAATGCGTTTTCTGCTTCTAAAATATCTTCATCAGATAAATTTACTCTGAAATGTAAGTTTCCACGACCTGGTTTTATGTAGCTTATATGTGCACTTTTTAACCAAACGCGTATCTTATATCCTTTTCTCTGTAAAATCTGATCAAAAAGCAAAGCATAAAACGGATCTGACGCACTAAATATAGAGCCCCCAAAAATGGACTTATTGTAGTTAATATTTAAAAAGCTTTTAAATATTTTAACCTCAACCCCTCTAAAACCTTTATCAAATTTCTTTACCCAAATACGTTGAAAGAGTAATGGTGGGTAAAATCTCATGGCCCATTTAAGGGTATTTTCAGATACCTGCATAAGGGATAAATATCAGAATCCCAATTGAGGTTTGGAAGAAATCATTTAATCAGACTCATTTTTATTATCGCGAGTTTTTTTATGATTAAAATATTACAAACAAAAAACCAGTCAAATCCTTAATACTATCTAAACCGAACAAATTAAAACCAAACAAATTCAAACCAAAATGAAAAATCAAATTTTAAAACTAACTTTTGGCTTAGCCTTTTTAAGCTTCAGCGTAGCATGTAACTCTGGTTCTAATACAGCAGCATCAAGCGATTCTGCGATGACTGATACATCCACCGCGATGGCTGATACTACGACAATGAATTCAGAGAATGGTGTTGAAGTGGGCGGAGCGATGATGGTTCCATCAAAAAACATTGTCGAAAATGCAAGCGGATCAAGTGATCATACTACTTTAGTGGCTGCCGTTAAAGCCGGTGATTTAGTAGAAACTTTAAGTGGTGCCGGACCCTTTACAGTTTTTGCCCCTACAAATGAAGCTTTTAATGCTTTACCAGCAGGCACAGTTGACAATCTATTAAAACCAGAAATGAA
>JACMND010000123.1 GCA_014378705.1 Pedobacter sp.
ACCCCTTTCCCTGAAAGAGAATAATACAGATCAGTATATCCGCTTGTATCTACCGGAATATAAATGTCAGGCATAATACCTCCACCTCCATAAAGAACTTTGCCGGATTTAGTTGTAAAGGTCTTTTTCTTATCATAAAGGGTATCACTAAGATTTTTACCGTCAGAAGCTAACTCCCCATTCGTGTACCTCTCCCCAACTTCGTTGTAATAAGCTTCCTTACCCTTTTTATACGACTTTTGAATAGATCTTCCGGAAGCGGTATAATAACGTGCAATGGTAAGGTTAAGTGCAGAGCCATCCCCAAAATCAAATTGCTCCTGAACAAGGCCTTTCCCGAAAGAACGTCTTCCGATAATAGTCCCTCGCTCCAAATCCTGCACAGCTCCGGCTACGATCTCACTGGCAGAAGCGGTATTTTCATCAATAAGTACAACCAGCTTTCCCTGCTCAAAATTCCCCTTTGAGCTTGCAAAATAATCTGTCCTTGGCTGATGCAGTCCCTCTGTATAAACGATAAGATCGTTATCTTTCAAAAACTCGTCTGCAAGTCCTGTTGCTGAACTCAGGTAACCTCCGCCATTATCACGAAGATCAAGCACGAGGTTTCTCATTCCCTGTTTCTGTAACTTCTGAAGCTGATTGATAAAATCATCATCCGTTTGGGCACCAAACTTGCTAATCTTGATATATCCGCTCTGATCATTGAGCATGTAAGCAGCATCTATGCTGCTTACAACTATGCGTCCTCGTAAAATGCTGAAATTTTTCCTTATAGTGTCACGTTTAACGAGAATTTCAATTGGAGTTCCTTTTTTGCCTCTAATCTGTTCTACAACTTTTTTCGCGGTGATCCGGATACCTGCAACCGGCTTGCTATTTATGGCAAGTATCTTATCCCCATGTTTTAAGCCCGCCTTAGACGCGGGGCCACCTGGATTTACAAATGTCACTAATAGTGTATCATTAAGAATGTAAAATCCAATGCCAATTCCAACAAAATTACCTTCAAGGTCTTCTGTAAGTAATCGAGCTTCAGACGCTGCTAAGTATGCTGAATGAGGATCTAGTTGTTTTAGAATCTCGTGAATAGCCTTGTTTTGGATAGTGTCAATTTTGACAGAGTCAACGTAATTCTCGTTAATAATCTGCATCACTTGCTCCACTTTTTCAGAACGATTACTTAATCCGAAAGGCAGAAATGATCCATTTTTGCTGTTCCGGTCTTCACGCGCTAATCTGGGACCTAAAAATAAACCTGCTATCAGCACCCCCGCATATCCTGCGGCTATAAAAATATTCCTTCTGGTAAAAGCTCTCATTTCAACATTTAACTACAAATTTATTTAAACTTCCCCAAAATTTAGCATGGCAAAACGTATTTTGAAAAAAATTATTTATAATCATTCTTAATAACTTGTGTATTTAAGAAACTTCTGTTAATATTGCAGACTATTTAAATTTAGTCTAAATAACATGAAGCGATTTTATACCCTTTTAATTGGCCTGACCATATCATTTAGTTTATCGGCTCAAATTAAAAACTCTAAAAAACCAATAAAATTATCAGACAGCCTAAGCATTGAAATGCCCCAGGTTGTAGTTATTGGTAAAAGAGATGGCATGATCAATAAAGTTCCCGGATCAGGCGTTATTTTGAACCAAAAAGAAATTAAACTTTTTTCACCGATAACTTTGAACGAGGTTCTACGTAAGGTTAGCGGCGTTACTGTGGTAGATGAAGAAGGAGCTGGATTGAGAGTTAATATTGGCATCCGTGGCCTGGACCCGGATCGAAGCAGAAGTATTCTAATGCTTGAAGATGGCGTTCCTATTGCGCTGGGCCCTTACGGGGAACCGGAAATGTATTTCACACCGTCTATAGATAAAATGGCAGGTATAGAAGTTCTAAAAGGTAGCGGACAGATCCTCCATGGTCCACAAACTATAGGGGGGATTGTAAACTTTTTTACCGCTGATCCGCCCTCAAAACAGACCAGCCAAATAAAAATAATGGGCGCAGGAAATGGATATTTTTCAGGTTTTGGAACCTATGGCAATACCGTCGGGAAAACGGGTTTTATCATTTCTTATCTTCACAAGCGAGCAGATGCCTTAGGACCTACCCATTTTAGCTTAAATGATCTGTCGGCAAAAATTAAGATTAGTCTCAATTCAAAATCTACTCTTGGAATAAAACTTGGATATTATGATGAGGAATCTAATTCCACTTACTTAGGTTTAACACAAACAATGTTTGATACAGGTGGCCAGGATTTTGTTCGCATGTCTGCTTCAGATAACTTACCGATAAAACGTTATTCTGCAAGTGCAACACATCAATTCCAAATCAGCCCGAATATTTCGTTGAAAACAACTGCTTTTGGATATACTACAAGCAGGAACTGGCAGCGTCAGGATTTTTCTTTCAATTCTACTGCATCTAATCAAACAGGTGTGATCTGGGGCAATCAGAATGTATCAAATGGTGCAGTTTACATGCTTAATTCAACAGGTAACCGTAACCGTCAATTTGAAGTTGCTGGCGTAGAGCCACGATTGAGTGTAAAACATCGCCTTTTAAATTTGGACAACGAACTCGAGACTGGCGTACGTATATTACATGAAAGGGCTAATGAACAATACATTATTGGGAATAATGCAAGTTCGGCTACAGGAACCATACGTGATAAAGAAATTAGGACTGGCACAGCATTTAGTGCTTACCTTCAGAATAGGTTTAATATCACCCGGAAGTTTTCAGTAAGTGGAGGTGTCCGTATGGAAAACTTTGATTACGAACGGCAAATTCTTCGTGGAAGGTACCGGATAAATAATGTGAATAATGTGATCAGAGATACTAGCATTATTGCCAGTGATAACACTTTTGCTGTAATTCCAGGCGGCGGACTTACCTATGCAGCCAGCGACAATATTAATTTATTTGCTGGAGTGCATAAAGGCTTCGCTCCTCCAAGAATTAAAGATGCCATAACATCCAATGGTGTTCCTTACAACCTAGATGCAGAATTAAGCACCAATTATGAACTGGGAACTCGTTTACATTTCGGAAACTTTGCTAAGGCAGAATTAACCGGTTTTATTCTCGATTTCCAAAACCAAATTATTCCGGTCTCCAATTCATCAGGAAACCTCAATGCTACAGGAGTGGTAAATGGCGGACAAACTTTACACAAAGGAATTGAAGCTGCTTTTAAAATTGACTTGGGTGCGATTTCAGGTTCCAGGCATTCATTCACTGTAGAATCTAATATTACCTTACAAAGTTCTAAATACAATAACGACCGTTTTATTTCTGTGAAAGGCCAGGCTGTTAATGTTAAAAACAATCAGCTTCCATATTCAGCAAAACTGATGTTGTGGAATGCATTAGGAATGGATTTGCAAAATGGCTTCGGTTTCAGAGTGTCAGGAAATTATATTGGATCTCAGTTTACAGATGAGTTAAATACAGAATCGGCATCTGCAAATGGAAGAACAGGGAAGATGGATAGCCGTTTTGTGGTAGATGGAAACGCCCTGTACAAAATCCCTAAAACGAATGCCGTATTTAATGTGGCGGTAAAAAACTTGACAAATCAGCGTTACATTACTACCAGACGCCCTGAAGGTATCCGGGTAAGCCTACCTCGTATGCTTACAGCAGGTTTTGAAGTAAATTTTTAACATTTACTAGACAAATTATTAAACTTCCCATTCTGAAAATTCAGGATGGGATTTTTATTAGTTTGTGAATTTTCTGTTTTTAGATAATTATCTGATTTTTACATTCTACTTTTGAATTATGAAAAGAACCACCGAAGAGGACTCTAATTATAACCACCTTGAAAAAATGTCTGTTGCAGAAATACTTCAGGGAATTAATGAGGAAGATAAATCTAT
>JACMND010000124.1 GCA_014378705.1 Pedobacter sp.
ATCGGATTTCTGTTTATCCTCTTTGAATGTTTGCCCGTATTTGTGAAGCTGATGAGTAATAAAGGCCCGTATGATTTTGCGTTGCAGGATACCGAAGAATCGGCTATACACGGATCTTTTAAAGGGAAAGATTATAACATAGCAGTTACAGATGGCATTCAGGAAACAAAAGTGGATACCGAAGTTGAAAAGCAAAAAGAAATCATTAAGAAAAGTTCGGTAAGGGATTTAAAAGAATACGATTGGGAAGCTTAACTGTGGCAAGTGATTTGAAAAGCAGATAGCTGATTAAAATCTATTTTTTTTTACGATGTATTAAATCTATTTTCAGCAAATAAACTTATAAATGATTCAACTGAAAATATTTACTTCCGCTTGCCTGCTTTTTATTTCAGGGCTTTCTTATGGCCAGAATGAAATAAAATATCAAATTTCTTTTCCCAACGCGGTACACCACGAAGCTGAAATAAAAATAGAAATTCCACAGGTTCCGGCCGGGCCGATTACTTTTCGGATGAGCCGTTCATCTCCCGGAAGGTACGCCACCCATGAATTTGGGAAGAACGTTTACAATGTAAAAGCCTTTAACGCATCCGGACAGACGATTAAAGTTACCCAGGTTGAAGGTGATGTTTACCGGGTAAACGATCATGGTGGCTCAGCCGTTATCACTTATACACTTTTCGGAAACCTGATTGACGGAACTTACCTTGGCATAGACCAAACTCATGCGCACATAAACATGCCTGCCGCCCTGATGTGGGTTAAAGGCATGGAAGATCGCAAGGTAATCCTTCAATTTAACGATTTGGAAAAATATGGATGGAAAGTAGCTACGCAATTATCTGCGGTTAATACCAACACTTTTTCTGCTGCTAACCTGCAATACCTGATGGATAGCCCAACGGAACTCTCAAATTTTAAATTAAGTACCTGGGATGATGTAAATCCTGATAAAACCAGGCAAACCATTCGTGTTTCTGTGCATTCCAAAGACAGCCAGCAAATTGTTGAGAAATTTGGCAAAATGGTTAAACGAGTTGTTGAAGAAGCCAAAGCAGTGTATACTGAACTTCCTAAGTTTGACTTTGGCACTTATACTTTTTTACAGGATATAAATGCAGAAAACGACGGCGATGGTATGGAACACCGGAATTCGACGGTAATAGTTGAAACCAGTCCTCAATTAGAAGGCAATGAAGAAGATCTGCTCAGCACTTTTTCTCATGAGTTTTTTCATGCCTGGAATGTAGAGCGTATACGTCCCAAAACATTGGAGCCTTTTAACTTTGAGCATGCAAACATGAGCAACGAATTGTGGTTTGCTGAAGGTTTTACCCAATATTACGGCGAATTAATCCTGAAAAGAGCAGGTTACCGCAGTTTGGATTCATACTGTAATACACTTGGCAATTTAGCCAATTCGGTTTTAAATGCCCCCGGCGCCACTGCTTTTTCAGCACCTCAAATGAGCCGTTATGCGGTATTTGCGGATGCGGGAGTAGCTGTTGACCCAACCAACTCAGTCAATATTTTTACCTCATATTATTTTTATGGAGCAACAATCGCTCTTGCATTGGACCTTCGCTTACGTACCGAATTTAATTCTAGTTTAGATAGGTACTTGCAGGAAGTTTGGAAAGCGCATGGCAAAACAGAAATTCCATATACGATTTTGGATCTGCAAAATGTGCTTGCCAAAACGACCAATAAAGCTTTCGCGGATGACTTTTTTAGTCGGTATATAAACGGGATTGAGAAGAACGATTACGCCAAACTGTTGCTTAAAGCTGGTCTGGTACTTCGGAGGGCATCGCCGGAAAAGGCTTCTTTAGGTCGGCTGCGGCTGGTTTCGGCAAATGGAAAAGTAAGGCTTGGCATGAACACGCTGATAGGTTCGGCAGCTTATCAAGCCGGGATGGATGACGGCGATTTCTTATTGAAGATTAATAATGATGAACTGAAAACCCCCGCTGATCTGACTACCTTGTTAGAGAAGTATAAACCCGGCGAAGAAGTAGAATTGACATTCGAACATCGAAACAACCTGAATACCGCAAAAGTAAAACTTCAGGCAAACAACGCGTTTGAAGTTCTCCCAATTGAAAAAACAAGCGTTAAACTAACACCCACCATGGAAAAACTCAGGGCGGCCTGGCTGGATAGCCAAATTAAAAAGTAGCAGCAGCCAGCTTATTTTGTTTGCGCTCTATCTAACTACTCATTACTAAATACTATTTCCTAATGAAAATAACGACAACCTTACTATTGTGTTCACTTGTTTTAATGGCTTGCTCGGTACAAAATCCCGATCGCCTGGTTAAACAAACGAATGTAGAACGAATTATTCGTACGCTTTCCGCGGATGAGATGCAAGGCAGGGCCACGTTTACGCCCGGAATTGAAAAAGCCGCTAAGTTTATAGAAAGCGAGTTTAAAAAAATTGGCCTGCAACCTTTAGTTAATCAAACAAGTTTTAGGCAGGAGTTTTCTAAAATGCGGATCAAACCTTCTGTTGCGGATGTGCTGATTAACGGGACTGCGGTAAAACCTGAATTTGTAATTGCGATGACGGATGAGCTTTTTGCAAATTGGACTGAAACTTCTGGTGCTGAAGTAATCAGCATTAAATCGGGCGAACGTTTCTTTGAACGATACCAGGCTATCTTTAATAATAATAAACCAGCGTTGGTGCTGGTTGATGCCTCACATGCAGATGCTTTTAAGAGGTTATATGACTATAATTTGCAGGGCCGGATAGTGGATACATTGCTAACAGGAAGAACGAAAGTTTTTGTTTTGGGTATAAATGAAGCGGCTTCTTATTCAATTAAAATCAGTAATACGATCGAAAAACTGGCTTTGACAAACATAGCTGGAATTATTCCTGGAAGATCCAAAGAAAAAGAATTAGTCGTTTTCAGCGGCCATTATGACCATCTCGGGATTGTTCAATCAGGCACTGCTGATTCCATTGCCAATGG
>JACMND010000125.1 GCA_014378705.1 Pedobacter sp.
ATTGAATTCCTAAAATGATGAGTTTAAATTCTTTTAATTACAAAATACCTCTACATATTCGTTTTGCGGATATTGACTTATTCGGGCATGTAAATAACGCTGTATATTTAACCTATTTTGAGATTGCCAGATCAAGCTACTGGTCTGAGGTAATTCAGTGGAACTGGAATGAAATGGGCATCATAATTGGCCGGTCGGAAATTAATTACTTAAAACCAATTGGTTTAAAAGACCAGATTCTGGCTTATGTGCGCACATCAAGAATAGGAAACAGTAGTTTTGACCTTGAATACGCATTGGTTAAAACTTACAACGGCGCTGAAGAAATATGCACAACAGGACAAACGGTTTGCATTGCGTTTGATTACAATCAAAATCAATCTTTACCAATTCCCGAAGCTCAAAAGTTAAAAATGCAAATGTTTGAGGCTTTGGAAGTTTAACAAAGATTTATTTATGGAGACAGTGGTGTATCTGGAATCATTTTACCTGGATTAAGAATACCTTTCGGATCAAATGCTTTTTTAATTCCACGCATCAAGTTAAAGTGAACCTCCGAATATTTTAAATGCATATACTCTTTTTGAACGAGCCCAATGCCGTGTTCCCCGGAAATGGTACCACCGAGCTTGACCGTTAATTTAAATATTTCCGTAATCCCGTCTTTAAGTTTTGTATTCCAGTCTTCATCGCTCATATTTCCTTTTAAAATATTTACATGCAGGTTTCCGTCGCCTGCGTGCCCATAGCAAATGCTTTTGAACCCATAAACGGTACCTATTTCTTTTATACCATTAATTAAAGCAGGTAATTCTGCACGTGGCACTACCGTATCTTCCTCTTTGTAAACTGAATTTGATTTAATAGAAACGGCCATTGTCCGTCGCATCCGCCAAAGTTCATCTTTTTGAGCTGACGTATCTGCTAAAAGCACTTCTGTACACCCGTTATCTTCTAAAACCTGGTTAATTATTTCCGCTTCCGCTAATAAAGTATCCAGGCTATTGCCATCTGCTTCAATCAATAAAAAAGCTTTTACACCGTCTTTTAAATCAAAATGGATATGGTCATAATGAATGACCCATTCAACACCTTTTCTTTCCATGAATTCCAGTGCCGAAGGTGTAACTCCCGCCCTGAATATGGCTGAAACGGCTGCACATGCTTCTTCATTAGTTGAAAATGAAGCAAGCATGAGGATGTTCTGTGTTGGCCTTGAGATAAGTTTAACAACTATTTTTGTTATAATTCCCAATGTACCTTCCGAGCCGATCATCAGTTGGGTTAAATTATAACCAGAGGCGTATTTAACTGTATTTGCTCCGGTCCAAATAATATCACCGGAAGGCAAAACTACTTCGAGATTTAAAATATATTCTCTTATTGTGCCGTATTTTACTACCCTTGGCCCGCCGCTGCCATGGGCTATGTTGCCACCGATATAACAACTTCCTTTACTGGAAGGATCAACCGGGTATAACAGGTTTCTTTCTTTCGCGGCATTCATAAAATTTTCTGTAATTACACCAGGTTCTGCAGTGGCCTGCAGATTTCGCTCATCAATTTGAATAATCCGGTTAAACCGTTCCATAGAAATCAATAAACCCCCTTTTATTGGCAGGGCGGCACCACTTAACCCGGTGCCGGCGCCTCTGGGTGTAACGGCAATAGAATGTTCGTTACAAAGTTTTAAGAGTTTTGAAATTTGTTCCGGGGTTTCTGGTTTTACAGCAACTTGAGGAAAAAAATGTAAATCCTCCGTTTCGTCATGAGCATATTTTTCAAGGCCTTCGTGATCAATTATCAAATTATCATTTCCAACAATATCCCTGATTTGTTTTTCTATAATTTCTGTTATCGTATTATAAGGCATCTTATCTGTTAAAAATAAGTTCTATTAAAGAGTTATTTACCTGACCGGATAATGGAGGGTGCATCTTTTTTATCGAAACGCGGATAACCTTTACAAAGAGAAATTCATGGCGTATCTCTTCAAGTATGGCATGGGCTACAGTTTCTATAAGTTTACGGCGGATGTTCATTTCAGCTTTCGCAATATCAAACAACCGCTCATAATTGACTGTGTTCGATAATTCGTCGTCGCCGCCGGAGTAAACTTCCGAATGTGTTTCTATATCCAAAATAAACTCACCTCCCAGAATCTGTTCTTCCGGATACAATCCGTGATAAGCAAAAAAACGAACTCCTTCTAAAGCAACTCTTTGCCGGATTATTCCCATAGTAGCAAAATTATAATAAATGAATGATACAATTTGTAACGGCTTAAACATTCAACGGGCAAATAAAGAATATTTAAACGATGACATGACTTTCGTGACCTTTAGGTGGTAATCAAATGTTGTAGAATTTATTAATTTTGAGAAAATTGAAATCTATGTCCACAACACTTTATGATCAGCAAATCCACCGCTCGTTAAAGAAAGACCTTTATGAAGCTCCGGATTATTATCAGATTGATGAGCTGTTAACGGAAGAACACAAATTGGTTCGTGACAGCGTTCGTGACTGGGTTAAAAAAGAAGTAAGCCCGATAATTGAAGATTTTGCTCAGCGTTCCGTATTTCCTAAACATTTATTAAACGGACTTGCGGAAATTGGTGCTTTTGGCCCAACCATACCAGAAGAATACGGTGGTGCCGGATTGGATTACATTTCTTACGGCCTGATTATGCAGGAAATTGAAAGGGGTGATTCCGGTATCCGATCAACTGCTTCTGTTCAGGGTTCACTGGTGATGTACCCTATTTTTGCTTATGGTTCTGAAGAACAAAAACACAAATATCTGCCCAAACTTTCTTCCGGCGAGCTAATGGGTTGTTTTGGATTGACAGAACCCAATCACGGATCGGATCCATCCAGCATGGAAACTAACATTAAAGACAAAGGTGATCATTACCTGTTAAATGGGTCTAAGCTTTGGATATCCAATTCCCCCTTTGCTGATATAGCGGTAGTTTGGGCAAAGGATGATCTGGGCGACATCCGTGGGATTATCGTGGAACGTGGAATGTCCGGCTTTTCAACTCCAGAAACGCATAATAAATGGAGTTTAAGGGCCTCATCTACCGGGGAATTAGTTTTCGATAATGTTAAAGTTCCCAAAGAAAACTTGCTTCCGAACGTAAAAGGATTAAAAGGACCGTTGGGATGTTTAAACCAGGCCCGATATGGAATTGCATGGGGGGCTTTGGGCGCCGCGATGGATTGTTATGATACCGCTTTACGCTATTCAAAAGAGCGGATGCAATTTGACAGGCCAATTGGTGGATTTCAATTGCAACAAAAGAAACTTGCTGAAATGATTACTGAGATAACCAAAGGTCAGTTGTTGGTTTGGAGATTGGGAGTTCTTAAAAACGAAAACCGGGCAACGCCGGCTCAAATTTCTATGGCTAAGCGTAACAGTGTGGAAACTGCTTTAAACGTATCAAGAGAAGCCAGGCAAATGCTTGGAGGCATGGGAATAACGGGCGATTTTCCGATCATGCGGCACATGATGAACTTGGAGTCTGTTGTAACTTATGAAGGAACGCATGACATTCATTTACTGATTACCGGTATGGACGTAACCGGATTAAACGCTTTTAAATAACTTAAGAAATTAAAAATTGCCTTTCATATCCGGCAATTCTAAATATTTTTCCAGAAATAAATCAGCAGTGTTGTTATTGATATGATGATTATTACTGTTTTAAGAACAGCTAATTTTTTTTTAAATAACTCCTGTTGTTTTATTTCATTGAGATAAAATAGTCCCTGGTAATTTTGCAGTATAATTCCTTTGCGCACTAATTTGTTAAAAACCCGATTTTGCGCTGCACCAATCTCCGAAAGCGGAATAGCTGAATCAGGGTTAAAGGCTCCAACAGCCTTAAACTTCCGTATAATCCGGGTTTGAATGGCTATCATTTAAATTCCTGGGTTTAATAAAATCATATCTAAATAATCTAATGCTAATTTACTTTTTGAATTTGAATTTTCGTTAAAACCTAATTTTATTGGTTTTTTTGATTTAAATGCTATTATTCAGCTAATGTTAATAGTTTTGCCGCTTCAAAGCCTGTTCATAATTTTGAAAAAAACCTTTTTTTTAATTCTCCTTGTTTTAGTTTCCGGAATTTCCTTTAGTCAAAGCAGTACGGCCTTAAAGAAAAAGAAACAAGCTTTAAACCGTGAAATTGAGATTCTAAAACGAAGCCGCAGCAAGATAGACAAGTCCAAAAAAATCTCTCTTGAGGACATAAGGCTTCTTAATGCCCAGATCAATCTCCGTGAGGAAAAGATTGGCACTATTAATTCAGAAGTTAAAATTCTAAACTACAAAATTCAGGACCATGCCGGTGAAGTTCAGTCTCTTCAGGGCCAGTTAAAATCATTGAAATTTGAATACGCCAAAATGCTGCAATTTGCACAGCGAAATAAAAATTCATATGATAAGCTGATGTTTATTTTTGCGGCCCGGAACTTTAACCAGGCTTTTATGCGGTTAAAATATTTACAGCAATTTACATCCTACAGAAAACGGCAGGCCGGATATATTGAAAATACCCGGACGGATCTGGAAGTTCAGATTACCCGTTTAGATAAAAATAAACAGGAAAAAGGCGTGTTGTTACATGATCAGGAGGCTGAAAAGGAAAATCTGGGCAGAGACAAGGAAAGTAAATCGCAGGAAGTGGTTAAATTAACCAGGCAAGAGCAAACTTTACGTAAACAGCTAACAGGTAAACAAAAACAGGCTTCCTCACTCAACAGGGCTATTAAAGAAGCTATTCGGAAAGAAGTTTTGGCAGCACAACGAAGGGCTGCTGAAGCAGCAAGATTAGCAGCGGCCAAAGCCAAAGCAGCCAATGCGACTAAAACTACAGACAAACCAGTGGCTAAAGGTACCTCTATATTGGCTTCGAGCCCGGCCGACGCCAAACTTTCAAGTAGTTTCGCGGGTAACCGCGGACGATTTCCGAAACCTGTAAGCGGTGTAGTTGTTGAAAATTTCGGCTCTCATAAATATGGTAATGTTACGGTCTATAATCCGGGCATAAACATTAAAACTTCTCCCGGCGCTGCCGTC
>JACMND010000126.1 GCA_014378705.1 Pedobacter sp.
CTAATCTCACTCAAAGAAAGTGATTTGCCTTGCGGGATGTTATTTAAAGTATAATATGCCGTGGGATGAACTAATGAAAAAGAATTCTGCTTATCGCGGATGCCATTAAGGGTAATGTTATGAATATAATTCTTTCTCAATTTATCTACCACAATGCGGGCTTTCAATCCGTCAACCGATAACTGGACCCCTTTTATTTGGCAAATCTGATTATTAACCGGTGGACTGCCATAAACACTTTGATACTTATATATAAAACTTTCTACAGAATAAGAAGCAATATCTTCGGCATACTTTTTATCAACCGGCTTAGTAAATTCTATTTCAAAACCATCCGGCATCGCTTTAATGGTACGCATCTCAAAAGGAACTTTACTATTCCATACCAAGCGCTGTAATCCTTCCGTGGCTTCACCTGCCGAACCCCAGCCCCGGTTTGTTTCACCCGCAATTAAAGAACCGTCTTTTGCCCAGGCCAGACGAACAATTCCGGATTGAAATCCGCTTCTGAAAGGCCATGCTGCGCCCTGATATTCGCCATTGACTTTTTCCATAAAAACCCTGCTGATCATACTTTGGCCCTGATCGCCAACTAATAATTGCCCGGTAAAGGGACCAAAAACTCCTTCAGGAATTTTTACAATTTCTGAGTTTGAAATGCCAAGGATACCATGCGGAAGCCAAACTGCGGGCAACTGGAGTTCCGGGAAGGTTGCTTTCACATCTGCTTCCGCGACGATTTTTTCATTTGCAATATTTTCAGGTTTGAGGATCATTCCTTTTTTATCATATTCCAGGCGTGGATTATTTACAGCATAAAACTCTTTTTCAGTAAGCTTTACCGGCGAATTTGGTAAACCAGACCATACAAGACTTGCCGGATGGCCCATAAAAGCACCTTTTTTAACCTGAATAATACTTCCTGATCCTACCCAATCGCCTTGGTTATCAGTGTAAAAAAGCTCATCATCAATCATGCTTATCCCGCAGGGTGAACGCATTCCTGCTGCCCAGGGCTCCACTTTGCCGTCTTCAAATATCTTAAGAGCCCATCCCCGCCAGGGAACCAAACTTTTAGGAAACCACCAGGATTGCGGGAAACCCAGGTTAAGTGTGACAAAAAAAGAGCCGTCTGCTGCCAGCTTAGGACCGAAACTATATTCATGATAGTTTCCGGATAGGGGCCAAGCGTAAATAGTTTCAAACACATCAGCTTTCCCATCCATATTGGTGTCAACCATTTTGGTAAGCTCGCCTCGCTGAACGCAATATAATGCACCGTTTTTATAGGCAAGGCCCAATACTTCATGTAAACCGGAAGCAAACTTTCTAAAAAATGGCCGCGGGCTCGTAGGATTCTCTACAATAAATATATCGCCCCTGCGGGTAGTAACCCCAAGATCGCCATTTGGTAATGTGCATAAACCTCCAACTTCAAGAATGAGACCCACTGGAGCTGGCAAACGCATAATCTTAAAGTAATCGTCTTCCTTTGGGGATTCTGCCTGGGCAAAAGCGTTTACACTTAACCCAATCAACATGCTTATCCCAAGAAAAACAAGAATGTGTTTAAAATTGCCGTTGTATTTACTCATCACTGTATTTTTAAAAAAGAATGGAGTAACTGATATTCTTTTGAATGGGAACAAGGATTTCTTTTTTTTCGCCAATCAACCTGATTAAAGGCTTCACTTTTTTATAATCGTCAATTTGTAGATAATAAGATTTATCGTTGATGAGATATTTGCCATTGCCAATTTCTTCCACTGAATTCGCGGAGACTAGTTGTACATATAAATTCTGAACCGGAGCTTGCAATTCTATCTGCCTTTTAATTCCCTGACCATTTTCTAAAACAGTGGTCGCGTCTGTAACCTGTGTGCCATACATAATGTACTTGAAAGTAGGGCTTTCATCATTGTCCAGGGAATATCCTTTTGGTTTAAAACCAGTTCCGTTGGTGTCGGTTGCCCAGGTGGATTTCATGTCCACAAGTTTTTGAATTACCGGTGCCGGGTTACCAAACTGATGTACAGAACCTGCTGCACGTGAGGAACCATCACCACGGTCATGCCACATTGGTGTGGCATCTAAAAAATCTCCGCGCCATAACTGAACGATCATCCCATTATCTGCATCATAAGTATAATTAACCTGTTTATTACTTCCCACGTTTATGGCATGGATTATCCGTTTACCTCCTGAAAGGTCTACAAAACTTCGAAGGATCTTATTTTTAGAGGTTGGATTTATCAGGATGGGATCAACAAGATCGCTTGGGCTAACGATAGCGTCACTAATCAAAAATTCACGTATTCCTGGCCCGGCAACGTTTAGTCTTAAATCAGGTTTTGCCCATTCCACAGTTTTTATATAACTAATTTCAATAGGTACTTTTCCTGCTGGTAATATTGCTTTCCCTGTGTTTTTCCCATCACCAACAGGAATAATTATTTTATCAGCGACTCGCATAGAGCCACTTCCACCAGCGGTTTGAAGGTTAAATGCATATTCACCCGCTTCTTTGATTTCAAGGTTCCCTTTATATCGTATAAAGAATTCATTCTGAAGCGGGCTGATTGAAGAAGTCAAAATATCTGAAGAACCTTCCGCTGCCGGAGATAATTTTTTCTGGTTATCAGCGGAGTCTGGACCTGCTTTGTAAACGGCATATTTTAAGTCTGAAAGTACAGGCCTTTTTTTATCATAAGTAGCATACTTGATATTCCTGAAAGCCACAGAACCATGATCGCCCTGAAAACGCAAAGAGCCTAAAGCTTGTTCCAAATTGCTTAAAGCACCACGGGTTGGGCCAGAAAGTTCAACATCTTCATGGATCCGTTGCCCGTTTAGTTCAACTAATAACATTCTCGCATTTTCTGTTTTTTTTCCTTCCGCACTGAACCGCGGAGCCTGAAATGAGATTTTTAAATGTTGCCACAAACCAGGTGCACGGCTAACATTCTGTCTCGGACTGTACCCTTCAAAACCTTGCTTTCCTGCGGGTTTACTTTCATCCCATCGTTCATAAATACCGCCGTTGTCGTTTGCTTTCGGATTTATAATAGTCCAGCTATCGTTTAATTGTATTTCATAGCGCCCCTGAAGATAGATGCCAGAATTGGCAGATTTCGCCATCATGTAGTCCAGCTCCAGGTCTATATCACCATGCTGAAAATTAAAAAGTAAGTCTTTACCTGGCTTCTTTTCATCAAAATAGTTTACCAGTATGCCAGTGCCTTTTTCTGCATTGAACTGATTATTTGATTCGAGATCTGTAAAAACGTTACCTATAATTTGCCAATTTTTAGAAGGGTTATCCGAAAACGTTAAATCCGTTAGCGGAATTGACTTAAGTGGATTTTGACAAAAACCGCCAACACAATTAAAAAATATCAGAATAGTAAAACTGATAACTAATCTGGAAATGTTGATTGAATTCATTCTTAAATTCTGAAATTTAATCTGGATGATGTTGTAAAATCCTGTAAAATAATTTGGTTTGTTGGCAGCCTATCATTATCAGATAATATTCTGAATTAAAACCATAAATATCAAAATACTTTAAAGATCTTCATATAATCTAAGTCGGTTTGTTAATCTGTTAATCTCTGCTTGCATAGCGTTTACTTGTTGCAGTAAATGCTGTATCGCGTCAATTCCTTCCAGGTTTATTTCCAGATCCTGGTTTAACCTCAAGATTCTTTCAATTTTTTCAAATTGATGTTCCGATATATAATCTACTTTATTTTTTGTAACAATCTCAATCAAACCAAATTCCCGCAAATTACTCATATATGAAAACTCAACGTGGTGATGAATGCAAAACTCATCAACCGATATTAATTTTTCTTCTTTCATCACCTATAGTTTAGAGAGTTCTGTAAATAAGTCTTTTTGCTTTTCTGTTAAGTTTTCTGGGATCTTAGTCTGGTAGGTTACAAAAAGGTCCCCAAACTCATTCTCTTTCTTATAAACAGGAAATCCTTTGCCTTTTAATTTTACTTTGCTTCCGTTTTGTGTGCCGGGCTTAACGGTTAACTTCACTTTCCCGTTTAACGTATCCACCTGAATACCCCCTCCAAGTACAGCGGTATACAAATCAATCTCTTTAATGATGTGAAGATCGCTACCAAGTCTTTTAAATTGCGGGTCATTGCTGATAGAAAAGGTAATTAAAAGATCACCGGCAGGTCCGTTATTTACGCCCGGGCCACCATAGCCTTTCACTTTGATGGTCTGGCCGTTGTCAATTCCGGCCGGAATGCTAATACGGATGTTTTTTCCGTTTACCGTAAAAGTTTGCTGATGGGTGGTGTACGCATCTCTTAAATTCAGATGCAGTTCGGCGTTAAAATCCCGTCCTTTATATTTTGGTTGATTTGGTCTTCCCGAACCAGTAAATCCACCGCCGAACATTGAAGAAAAAAAATCTGAATAATCCGAATCCTCAAAGCTTCCTTCGCTCGCGGTTTGTTTGCCGGATCTTTGCGAAGAGTAGCTTTGGGATTGCCTGGCATTTTCAAACTGATCGGCGTGTTTCCAATCTTTTCCGTATTGATCGTATTTTTTTCTCTTAACGGGATCACTCAGAACTTCGTTTGCTTCATTTACTCCCTGAAACTTTTGATGCGCCGTTTTATCGGTGGGATTTACATCCGGATGAAACTTTCTCGCCTGCTTTCGGTACGCATTTTTGATCTCTTTCTCATTGGCATTTTTTTTAACGCCTAAAACCTCGTAGTAATCAATAAATGCCATGAACCAAAAATATTTTGTGAATATATACTTAAGAAATCATTTGATACAGAATATATTTGAAGATAATTAGATTTGCAAATAGGCTGTAAAAACAATCTGCTTAAATGTAAAATAAATTTATTTTTATATTAAACATAAAAACAAACAAGTATCACTATGAAATATTTATTTTCTGTTTTTGTATTTGCTTCAATTTTAGCGGTATCCTGCAACGGTTCTTTAAACAAAACTAAAGTAACGGCTGCATCTGATTCTCCAAAATCTGACATTAACAAAGTCATGATCCCTGCGTCTACATGCTACTCTTCAGCAATAGGCAAGGACACTTTTAAATTAAAAGTTGAGACGTTTCCAAATGTGGTTACCGGTAGATTATCGTATAATTTTTCTGAGAAAGACAGCAATGAAGGTGATATTGAGGGAAAGTTTAATGGGGATACACTGCTGGCCGATTATAAATTTATGTCGGAAGGGAAAGAATCTACCAGGCAGGTTATCTTTTTAATACGCGATCATGTTGCCACAGAAGGATATGGGGATATGGAAGAAAAAGCAGGGATGATGGTATTTAAAAATATAAAGAACGTTAATTTTGGAAAAGGACTAATTTTAAATCAAGCTGAATGCGGTGAGTATTAGTAAGTAATTAAACTAATATTTTAATATGCCAGATTTATGCTTTTTGTATTTATAAAAAAAGTAGAACATAAAAATTCAGTGTGGTAAGAGAAACAAGTCACATTTAGTAGTTTGATAATAAGAAGAATTTAATTTTAATAACAATAAATGAGCTGTAAGATTGTAAACTTAAATAAAGTATATCCTGTTATAATTTTTATAATAATAATATTATCAGAGGTTTCTCTACCACTATTTTCTTTAAAAGCACAGGAAAATGAAAAGTCAGGGTTTCTGCGCAAATCTACCACCATGGCAGAGCGTTGGGAATTAGGCGCAGAAAATCATAAGGGACTATTTTTAATCACTCCTTATCGGCCAGTTTTCATAACCGCGGGAAGATGGTCGGATAATCCAAATGAAAAACCAACCAGTGAGAATCCGGCTTATACATTTCCTTTTAAAATTCCTTATAATAATTATGAAGCGAAATTTCAGCTAAGTTTTAAAACTAAAATTGCAAGGAAGTTATTTTGGGGTAATGGTGATATCTGGATAGCTTATAGTCAAAAAGCGCATTGGCAAATATACAACCAAATATTGTCCAGGCCTTTCCGGGAATTAAACTATGAGCCTGAGATAATTTTAAATTTCGCCACTAACTACAAATTATTGGGATTAAACGGACGGATGCTTGGGGTTATCTTCAATCATCAATCCAACGGGAAAATAGTGCCCCTTTCAAGAAGCTGGAACAGGGTTATCGTTCAGGCTGGTTTTGAAAAGAATAACTGGCAAGTAACTCTTCGTCCATCGTTTAGAATTAAAGATGAAATAGATGAAAACCCGGCTATAGCTGATTATGCAGGCCGAGCAGAAGCTAACATTGTTTACAATGCAGGAAAGCATCAATTTTCTTCATTATTAGCACATTCAATGAAATTTAATAACGGAGGAAGAGGCAGCGTTCAAGTTAGTTGGGCTTTCCCCGTGATAAATAATTTTCATGGAATGCTTCAATTATCTGATGGTTACGCCGAAACGTTGATGGATTACAATCACCGGCAAACCACAATTGGACTGAGTGTATCATTGGTTGAATGGTAGTTTCACTTAAACCCTTATAACCTATCTCATTTTTTTTAAAACTTAAAACACTTGTTACAAGCGTACACGGTTTTGTGGAAATGAAGTTCTGAAATTAAATTTTTCTTCTTTCAGTCATCATGATAACAACTTAATAAGTTTCATGATAATAAGAACAAACAGGATTCATTAAACAGATCTCGCATTTAGGCTGGGGCCTGCAAATTTCTCTTCCCAGAAATGACATCGACATACCGGCATCCCAATCTTTTACAGGCAAAATATCCATGAGCTGTTTTTCAATTTTTTTCGGGTCAGTGCCCGATGCGATTCCAAGCCGTGGCGCAACCCTTACCACATGCAAGTCGACAATAATTCCTTCAGCAGGAGAACCGGATTCACGTTGAATGACATTGGCAGATTTCCTGCCGATGCCTGGCAAGGCAGTTAGTTCAGCCATTGTAACTGGAATATTATTGTCCTCTTTGACCTGATACGCTAGCTCCATTAGCCATTTTGTTTTGTTTCCAAAGTTGCGAACCCCGGAAATGAACGGGTACAATAATTCAGGAGTAGCTCTGGATAGTGCTTCCATATTTGGGAAAGCCTCAAATAATTTGGGTGCTATGTTATTAATGTTTCGGTCAGAATCTTGTGCAGACAAAACAACCATTACCACCAGTTGATAAAGGTTTCCGTAACTTAACGGATGTGGTGTGTCTTTGAATTTTTCGAGCAGGGGCTGGATAGCTTTGACCCAGTTGGTATTTGCTGACATGGTTTTTATTTTTACCAATAAAATTAAGAAAAATTAAGAAACGGAAAACCTTCGGTAAACGGCAGTTTGTAGAGTTTAGCGAAGCGCTCTGCGGATCAACCAATATAGAATACTCTTAGACTAGTTTAATGGTCCGGCTTTAATTCAAATACAATAAAGTACGGTGGTTTTGTTTGTAATGACACAAAAAGCATTAATAGGCAACCTGCGTAAACCTCTGATTGATCTGTTAGCAAATAAATATTGACTCATCACAAATTTTTCTTCCCGTATGCAACCTTTTCTATCCCTATTTCATCCTACTTTTAAAGCTAATGAATTTGGAGCAGACCTTTACGATAGATAGTTTACTGGAAGGTTGCCAACGCGGAGACCGGAAGGCCCAGGAAAATCTTTATAAAACAGTAGCCTCCAAAATGATGGCTGTTTGCCTCAGGTACGCCAAAGATTCATTTGAAGCGGAAGATATCTTGCAGTTGGCATTTATAAAGGTTTTTAATAAAGTTTCTGAATTTAGGAGCGAGGGGAGTTTTGAAGGCTGGATCAGGCGGATAATGGTGAATACGGCCATTGAGACATACCGGAAAAACATGAGATCAATGCGGGTGGTAGATATCGATGAAGTGTACGATCAGCCGCAAACAACATTTGATATGAACCAGTTGGAAACTAAAGATTTGATGACTTTAATTCAGCAGCTATCCAACGGATACCGAATGGTGTTTAACATGTACGTGATAGAAGGCTATTCTCACCGGGAGATTAGTGAAACACTTGGGATCAGTGAAGGAGCTTCCAAATCACAATTATCTAGGGCAAGAGCAATATTGAAACAAAAGATTTTAAAAATAGAGGGTCATAATTATGCAACCTATACGGGATAAAGATCTGGACAAATTATTTAAGCAACGCTTTGAAGATTTGGAGGAATCACCTTCGGCCGAATCATGGAAAAGAATTACGAATGCGCTAAATAAAACGAATAAAAAGAGATATTCTTATTCGGTTTGGATGGCTGCGGCAAGTGCGGCTATGATAGTAGCGGCCGGTTTATGGTTTTACAAACCAACGGAAATAATCAAACTTCAGGGAAAACCTGAAACGCGGATAGCGGTAAATAAAACGGAAATACCACCGATAACGGAGGTATTAGATGACAGCCATAGTCAGGTTGCTGATGCGATAGTTGCTCAAAAAAAACCAGTTCAACGTAATAAGGAACGGTCTTCCCAGAAAACTAAAGTTTATGTGCAGCAGGTTCTTAAGCAAGCCAATACCAAAGAAGTTATAATTGAAAACCTGCAAGCCAGCCCGGCGCTGATTGCGAAGCAAGAAAACAAGTTACCGATTAAAACTACAAAAAACACCGTAGTGACAGAAATCAAGGCACCAGTATACATAACACAAACTGAAGTATCCAGAACGGAAGATAATCTGACAGAGGAAACTCCAAAGCCAAGAATTAAAAGCGTTGGCGGACTGGTTAATTTTGTGATTTCGCGGGTTGATAAACGCGAAGACAAGATCATTGAGTTTAAAGACGGGAACGAAGGTTCAGAAATATCAGGAATTAACCTGGGCTTGTTTAAATTTAAAAACAGGAATAGGTGAGAGGAGATTTAAGGTATCAGGTATGAAGTAGTAGCACAAACAATGCTTTTCTAAAAATTAAGTTTGTTTCAATGGTAACAATTCAAAGTATTGCAAATGAGTGTGTATTTTAAAATAATGACCCTGAACAAAATATCGATTTAAACTTAAACACAATATTCAAAAAAAATATCTCCCAGAAACATGAAAAGATTACTTATCACAGCGCTCTTATGCGTTTGCACAGGGGCGATTTTAGCCCAGGAAAAGCCGAAGTCATCCCGGGATACCTTAGTCGTAATTACTACAGACACACTTAAAAAGAACAAAAAGAACCGGATTATGATCGAGTTCGGCAAAAAGGATACCAGTGACAATGACACTTCGAAAAGAGAATTTAAGCCTTCAAGTAAATTTTCTGCCCAGTTTACCCTTGCCAGAGTTGATCTGGGCCTGAGTACGTATACAGATAATGGAAGTTTTACGCTGTCTCCGCAAAATGCAAACCTGGAGCGTGAAACCTGGAAATCAAGTAATTTCGGACTGGAGGTTTTTCAGATGGGCTACCGTTTCAACAGTCATTTTAAAGTTTACCTGGCTGCCGGCCTGGACTGGAACCACATGCGTTTGAAAGAGAATATTACCTTTCAGAAGAAACAGCCTATGCTAACTGCACTGACGGAAACCATAGATTTTAAAAAGAACCGGTTTTCCAGCCAGTATCTGCGTGTTCCGCTTTCTTTCCAACTAAGATCAAAAGACGATCACAAAGGCGACAGGTTTAACTTCGTTTTCGGTCCTGAAGTTGGGTTTTTATTGAACGGTAAAATTAAGCAGGTGAGTAACGAGCGGGGCAAAGAGAAGTTTAAAGATGATTATAACTTTAACCCGTTTAGATACGGTGCATTTGCCCGACTTGGTTATGGCGGAATGGGTATTTACGCCAAATATTACATGAACGATGTTTTTGCGGATGGGCAGGGGCCAGCGGAATTTAAGAACCTGTCGTTTGGTTTGATGTTCGGGTTTTAAAAACCTTTGTATTGCAGTTTTTAATCTTTAGACAGCTAGCGGACTTGTTTCAGGGTTTCTTAAATGAAATATTGTGTAATGTGCCAACGTATTTTATTAAGTGTGATTAACAGATGCTGAAACAAGTGCAGTATGACTAAGTAAATCAATAATAAGATATAAAATCCCGGACGTCCTCTAATTTGGATAGCCGGGATTTTTTTATATTTGGACCTATGTCAGAGCAGATTATAACCTTAACAAACGTCAGCAAACATTACCAGGCCGGACAATCTGCTGGGGTAAGCGATATCAATATCTCCATTCGGAAAGGTGATTTTGTTGCGATTGTCGGCGAAAGCGGCAGCGGTAAAAGCACCTTGTTAAAGTTAATTTATGGATTGCTTTCTCCAAATGCAGGTGAGATAACTTTTAAAGGTTTGCATTTGCCGGGCCCGCATGAAAAACTGATACCGGGCCATGATTCCATGAAAATGGTAACTCAGGATTTTAACCTGAACATTTACGCACGGGTTTTCGAAAATATTTCTGGGATGCTTTCCAATGAAGATGTTGAGGCGAAACAGCAAAAGACATGGGAAATGATGGAATTTTTAAGCATCGACCATCTTGCCGAAAAACGGATCGTTGAATTAAGCGGAGGCGAGCAGCAGCGGGTGGCCATTGCCCGTGCCATTATTACCGAACCGGAAATACTCTTACTTGACGAGCCTTTTAGTCAGATAGATGCAGTTTTAAAAGGCCAGTTAAGGGCCGACCTTCGCCGCCTTTGTACTTTCCTTGGAATTACCATCATATTAGTATCTCATGACCCGACCGATGGGATGACGCTGGCAGACGATATGATCATTTTAAAAAATGGCAAACTGATGCAAAGAGGTAAACCTTCAGATATATACAACCATCCGAAGCATAGTTACACAGCGGGTTTACTGGGAAACGCCTTTGTTTTGCCCTCCTCAGAAGCTAAAAGCCTTGGGTTAAAACCGGGTAAGAACAACATTATGATTTACCCTGAATGGGTTCAGTTAAAATCCAGTTGGAGCAGCCGGCGTTATCAAATAAAGGACATATTTTTTAAAGGTTTTTTTGAAGAACTACTCCTTGAGAGGGATCATGTTAAAATTCGTGCAATTAACTTACAGCCGGGCAGTTTCAAAAAAGAGGAAAGTGTTCAGGTGGTTTTAACCCGGTTTTTAGAATTTGATTGAAAATCACTTATATATCAATTATTGTGAATCTTGTTGAAAGATTATCTGAATTATATATTTTAAATTAATTTTAAAGCGAAAGTTTGAGGGAATAGAAATTACACGTTCATCAGCCAAATAACAAACATACAATGCCGTTGCCCTGAGCGGAGCCAAAAGGTCTTCTTTATATTCTTAGTGTTCTATTCACTTGTAGTGCTCATGCCATAGAGATCTCTCCAGTTAAAGAACCGGGATCGAAAGGACGTACATTTAATATCTCTTTTATACCAAATACTCAAACAACGTCTGATTGTTATTGATCTCTTTGTATTCAAACTTATTTTCATTCATCCTTTCCAAAATAAATTTGTAATCTTTTGCAGACTTCAATTCAATACCAACTAAAGCCGGGCCGCTTTCGCGCTGATTTTTCTTAATAAACTCAAACCTGGTTATATCATCATCAGGGCCAAGTACATTGTTTACAAAACGTTTTAGAGCACCCGGCCTCTGCGGAAACCGAATGATAAAATAATGTTTTAAACCTTCATACAAGAGGGATAACTCTTTAATTTCCTGCATTCTTTCAATATCATTATTGCCGCCGCTAAGTACGCAAACAACCTTTTTGCCCTTAATTTTATCAGTACAAAAATCCAAAGCAGCAACGGTTAAAGCACCGGCAGGTTCGGCTACAATCGCATCTTCGTTGTAAAGCTTTAGTATGGTAGTACATACTTTTCCTTCCGGGATTAAAAGCATATCATCCAAAACCTCTTTGCAAATCGGGAAAGTTAAATGGCCTGCACGTTTGACAGCTGCTCCGTCAACAAATCGGTTGATCTTATTTAGGTTTACAGGTTTTCCGGCTTTTAAAGCTTCATACATAGACGGCGCACCTTCTGGTTCCACGCCTATGATGGTTATAGACGGGTTAGATCTTTTTAAAAAATATCCTGCCCCTGCGGCAAGCCCGCCCCCACCAACCGGAACAATAAGCACATCAATTTCGGGCAGGTCTTCCAGAATTTCCACACCTACAGTTCCCTGCCCTTCAATAATCCGCTCATTATCAAAAGGCGGGATAAAGATCATGTCATTTTTATCAGCGTAAGCCAGGGCGTCTTTTAAACAATCGTCAAAGGTTTCGCCCACCAATACAATTTCAATCGTACCGTTACCAAACATTTGGGTCTGATTGATCTTTTGCCTTGGAGTAAATTCAGGCATAAAAATGACACCACGTGTACTTAGCTTTTTACACGAATAAGCAAAGCCCTGTGCGTGATTACCGGCACTTGCACAGACTACACCTTTGGCCAACTGCGTTTCAGAAAGCTGGCTGATCATGTTATATGCACCCCGTAATTTGTAAGATCGTACAATCTGCAGATCTTCTCTTTTAAAGTAGATCTCACACTCGTATTTTTCTGAAAGCCGCTGATTATAAATAAGGGGCGTTTTTTTAATCACACTTTTAATGCGATTTAATGCACTTACAGAATCTATTAAAATGGTTGTTTCAGCTATCATTTATAAATCTATTTATAGCAGTTTTTCAATTTGCTGTTTAAAAAAGGCAACGGCTAAAGTTTCTAAACCCGATAGAAGCGGCAGGACCGTTTTTACGGGACTACCGCGTATAGCGGGATTTCCATTAGTAAAAGCCCTAGCCTTGCTTTTCAAAAATATTGCTCCTCTACTTGAAAAGCAGGTTTCAAATTCTCTTTGTTTAATTTAGCCCGCTTTACGTTGCAAGCCCGATTAAAATCGGGGCTTTTCGCTACAATCGGGTTTAAATAACTTAGTTCAGCGTTTCATATTTTAAAATTATACTTCAAAAGGCACACTTTCCCAGCGCCTTTTTCAAAGAAACTTGTTTACCGCGTCCAGGTAAGCACTTGCTGATGCTTTGACTATATCTGTACTAAATCCATAGCCCATATAACTTTTGCCATCGTAATAAATCCGCATATTTACTTTGCTGATATCATCGCTGCCACCATGCATGGCCTGAATGGTAAATTCTTTAAGCTCAATATGTTTATTAATAATACTTTCAATGGCTTTAATGGTTGCATTTACAGGTCCGTTACCTGTGGCGGCGGCTTCATGTTCTGCCCCTTTATACTGTAATTTTACCCTGGCTTCCGGCGAGTTAAGGTCTCCGCAGGAAACTTCAATGGATTTCATCACCAGGCCATTTATAAAGGTTTCTCCTTCGCCCATAATTAAAAGCAGGTCGTCATCGCTGATTGACAATTTCTCGTCTGCAAAAAGAAGGAAGCGCTCATATATCTCATCTAAATTAATTCGTTCTATTTCATACCCCAATCTAACTAGATGATGTTTTAAAGCGTGCCTTCCGCTTCTAGCAGTCAAGATGATATCTGATTGCTCAATGCCTACATCTTCCGGGTTCATGATCTCGTAGTTTTCACGATGTTTCAATACGCCGTCCTGGTGAATACCCGAGCTGTGTGCAAAAGCGTTTCGGCCAACAATCGCTTTGTTAGACTGAACCGGCATCCGCATCATGCGGCTTACCATTCCGCTGACCTCTGAAAAACGCTTGCTGTTAACCCCGCTGTGAAGATTTAAGGAATGATGCGTTTTCAGGATCATGCAAACTTCTTCCAGCGCCGTATTCCCTGCTCGTTCGCCAATCCCGTTAATGGTACATTCTATTTGCCTGGCCCCGTTCTGTATCCCCGCAAGAGTATTTGCAGTTGCCAATCCAAGATCGTTATGGCAATGCACAGAAATAATAGCCCGGTCAATATTCTTCACGTTTTCTTTTAAGAACCTGATCTTTTCTCCATATTGTTCAGGCAAACAATACCCGTTCGTATCCGGTATATTCACCACCGTTGCACCGGCGGTAATTACCGCTTCAATCATTCTGGCCAGGAATTCATTGTCTGCACGTCCGGCATCTTCGGCATAAAATTCAATATCTTCAACCAGTGTTTTGGCATATTTTACAGCATCAACGGCACGTGTTAAAATTTCTTCTCTTGAGCTGTTAAACTTGTGTTTAATGTGCGTATCCGAAGCGCCAATGCCGGTATGTATGCGTGGATATTTGGCATATTGCAACGCCTGGGCAGCTACATCAATGTCCTTTTTGTTTGCCCGGGTAAGTGCACAGATAATGGGAGCGGTTACCGCTTTAGACAATTCAACCACACTTTGAAAATCTCCGGGGCTTGAAATCGGGAAGCCAGCTTCTATAATATCCACCCCAAGTTCTTCAAGTGCTTTGGCTATCTCAATTTTTTCTACGGAAGTAAGCTGGCAGCCGGGCACCTGTTCCCCGTCACGTAAGGTGGTGTCGAAAACATAAATGCGGTTTGGATCGTGTAACATTATAAATGATTATTAAAGATGATATGTTCTTAATTAATTCATCTTGTTTAAAGGTTTTTTCTATTATTTTCCGTTTAATTTAAATTTGAAAAGCAGGCTTCATCGTTAAATTAATGGTAGTCCTGCTATCCGTTGCAAGCCCCCGATAAAGAATCGGGTGCTTTTCACTTCTATCAGGTTTATTAACTTTTGTCATTCGGTTTTTATAACTGCTAACTAAAAACTAATTAACAGGCGGGTACCATTTGTCTTAAATGTTTAACAATGATCCTTCCCATTTCTTGTGTGCCAAGCACTTTCAGGCTATGGCTTGTTGCATCGGCTATATCAATTGTTCTGTAACCTTCTTTTAAAACACTTTTTACCGCATTTAATATGAGTGTGGCCTCCTCTTTCAAGCCAAAATCAATGTCAAGCATCAGTGCGGCAGAAAGAATTGAAGCAATTGGATTGGCTATATTCTGACCGGCTATATCGTGTGCTGAACCATGGATCGGCTCAAAAAATCCGGGCCCGTCGCCAACAGAAGCCGAGGCCAGCATACCCATAGAGCCAGCTATTTGTGATGCTTCGTCTGTTAAAATATCACCGAACAAATTGGCTGTTAACACCACGTCAAACTGTTTGGGATCTTTTACAAGCTGCATCGCCGCGTTATCTACAAACATGTGCTTAGTTTCTACGTCCGGAAATTCTTTAGCTAATTGCTGAACCACCTCACGCCATAAGCGGGAACTCTCAAGCACGTTGGCTTTATCAACCGAACATAATTTTTTGCGACGGCCTTGGGCCGCAACAAATGCTTTTCTGGCAATACGCTCTATTTCAAAACGATGATAGATCATCAGGTCTGATGCCGTATTTCCATCTTCACTACGGTGTTTATCTCCAAAATAAACATCACCGGTTAGCTCACGAAAAAACAAAATATCTGTCCCCCTCAAAACTTCCGGTTTGAGGCTGGAGGCGTTAAGCAACTCATTAAATAGTATAATGGGGCGCAGATTGGCGTACAAACCTAATTCTTTGCGGATTTTAAGTAAACCTTGCTCAGGTCGTACTTTAAGCGAAGGATCATTATCATATTTGGCATGGCCAATAGCTCCGAATAGAATAGCGTTGCTGCACCTGGCTTTTTGTAGTGTCTCATCTGGTAAAGGGATGCCGTAAATTTCGATTGCCGCATGGCCCATTAAGGCTTCGTCAAATGAGAACTCGTGGTTAAAAATAGTAGCAACTTCCTGCAAAACAGCTTTTCCCCAAACAGTAACTTCCTGGCCTATCCCGTCTCCGGGTATGATGAGTATATTTTTGGTCATTTTAGTTGTTGGTTGTAGGTTTATTTAGTGGTTGTTATTTTGGTAGAACTTACTTTTTAATTTCTAATTCCATTTTCTGGCTTTCTAACTTTCACCTTTAAGCCTTCCTGCTTTCCTCGTATTCCTCAATCAAGTTTTTATTTCTTAAAATAAAATCAATGTCATCGATACCATTAATCAGGCAGGCTTTTTTATAAGCGTTAATTTCAAAATCTTCAACCTCCCCGTTTTCTAGAAGTGTAACAGTTTGATTTTCCAAATTAATTTCTATTTCGGTATCCGGGTTCTGATTGATATTAGTGAATATTCGGTTTAAAAATTTATCAGATACCTGAACCGGTAAAAGTCCATTGTTTAGTGCGTTACCTTTAAAAATATCTGCAAAAAAACTGCTGATCACTACATCAAAACCATAATCCTGCAAAGCCCATGCGGCATGTTCGCGGCTGCTGCCGCAACCAAAATTTTTTCCGGCAACCATTATTTTCCCAGAATACATTGGATCGTTTAATACAAATCCTGATTTGGTTTCGTGATTGGCATCGTAACGCCAATCGCAAAACAGGTTTTCCCCAAACCCTTCCCTTGTTGTTGCTTTTAAGAACCTTGCCGGAATGATCTGATCTGTATCTATATTTTCAATCGGCAACGGAACGGTGGTGGATATAAGTTTTATAAACTTTTTCATGTTTTTAAGGCCTTACCCTAAATTCCCTCTTTAAGGAAGAGGGAACTTCCTGGCTTGTGCTTTATGCTTTTATATTATTTCATATTATGATTACGGGCCCTTACCTCAAAATTTCATCTAACGTTCAAAGTCTGAAGTTTCCATCATTTCTCTTACATCGGTAATTCGTCCGGTTACCGCTGCGGCTGCGGCAGTAAGTGGACTAACCAGCATTGTTCTTGCGTTTGGCCCTTGTCGGCCTTCAAAATTTCTATTTGAAGTAGAAACACAATATTTGCCGGCAGGTATTTTATCTTCGTTCATTCCTAAACAGGCGCTGCATCCAGGCTCCCGTAATTCAAAACCGGCTTGTAAAAATATTTGATCAAGGCCTTCTTCCCTCGCTTGTAACTCTACCTGTTTAGAGCCAGGGACAATCCAGGCGGTAACATTTTCAGCTTTCATTCTGCCTTTTACAAATGACGCTACTTCTCTTAAATCTTCAATTCTGGAATTGGTGCAGCTACCTATAAATACATAGTCAACCGGTTTGCCTAATAATGGCATCTTATCATCAAAGCCCATATAAGTAAGAGCTTTTTGGTAGGATAGCTGCTCTGATTGTGTCTTACTCTCTACAGAAGGAACATTTTCATTAATACCCATTCCCATTCCAGGATTTGTACCATACGTAATCATGGGAGTAATGGAATTGGCGTTAAAAGTTAAAACCGAATCAAATTTCGCATCCTCATCTGAAAAAAGTGTTTTCCAATAAGCTAAAGATGTTTCCCAATCATTTTTTTCAGGTGCAAACTTCCGGCCTTTTACATAATCATATGTTGTTTGATCGGGTGCAATAAGCCCACCGCGGGCACCCATTTCAATGCTCATATTGCAAATGGTCATCCGGGCTTCCATACTTAAAGCCCTTATCGCCGAACCGGCATATTCTATAAAATATCCGGTTCCGCCTGCTGCTGAGATCTGAGAGATTACATATAGTATAATGTCTTTCGCACCAACTCCTTTTAATAAAGTACCGTTCACCTCAATCTTCATAGTCTTCGGTTTTTGAAGCAGTAAACATTGCGTTGCAAAAACCTGCTCAACCTGAGATGTTCCGATGCCAAAAGCAATCGCACCGAACGCCCCGTGAGTGGAGGTGTGGCTGTCGCCACAAACGATGGTTTTGCCAGGCAGAGTAATGCCCAGTTCGGGCCCAATTACATGTACTATTCCCTGGAAAGGATGCCCCAGACCGTAAAGTTCAATTCCAAACTCTGCACAATTTTTGGTCAATGTATCAACCTGGAACCTTGAGAGTTCTTCTTTGATAGGGAGGTGCTGGTTAAGGGTTGGCACATTATGATCTGCCGTAGCAACCGTTTGCCCGGGTCGAAAAACAGGCAATCCACGCTGGCGCAATCCGTCAAAAGCTTGCGGGCTGGTTACTTCATGAATCAGATGTGTATCAATATATAGAATATCAGGAAAGCCATCAGCGCTTTTAACAATGTGTGCATCCCAAATTTTTTCTAATAATGTTTTTGCCATGAATTATGTTGCTTAACATGCCTTTAAAGGCTTCACCCTAAATCCCCTCTCAAAAGAGAGGAGATTTTTTGTCGGTGCTTTATATTGTTTCTATTCTAGGTTTTAATTTAAGCATTTAACCAGCCAGGTACAAGGCAAGTAAATTACGCTTCTACTTTATCAGGCTGGTTCTCCGGCCTTAAACCACGCACCGCTTTACCCGCCTGCCACATTTCGCTATCCTGCAGTTCTTGCAATTCAGCATTTAATTTTTCACGGTAATCCGGCTGACCGTTGGAGTCAATTGATCGTTGTGACTCAACTCCGCTTGCAACGCTCTTATATAATTCTGCAAAAACGGGTTGTGTTGCATCGCGGAACCTTTTCCACCAATCTAATGCGCCACGTTGCGCAGTGGTAGAACAATTTGCATAC
>JACMND010000127.1 GCA_014378705.1 Pedobacter sp.
AAGTGAGCCCTTATGATAAAAATCTTTTAAAAGCCAATTGTGTAATCGCAGCTTTTAGTGAGGATAAGAAATTGATGGTTTCTTATTTACCACAGATTCAGGTTGCGCATGTTGATTTCGGCTTCCTTTAGAGAGATATTTTGTCTGCAGCTGGTACAATATGGTTACTAGCCAAAAGGAAAAAGAATTTATAGTCGCCAAAAAGACGGTCCAGCAGTTGTCACCCAAAAACAGCGAAGATTGGGATCTGGTTTATCAGGGTAGGTAACCTGAGTTCGACTGGTATTTTCTGCATAGTCTCGCCTAATGACTGGTTTATGCTTTAAGTAGTGCTTTTAGTTTCCTTCTCCCACTGGAGAGGGACTTTCTGACAGTGCAAAAACCATTTCTGAAAATAAAGTAAGGCTCTACGCACCTAAAATGTCATGAAGCACATTATGATATACTTTTTTAACATCAGTTACTTTTCCAAAACTTTGTTCGTCCACTATTAGATCTCCAATGTTTACCTCACCCAAAAAACTGAATTCAGTTTCTGATGTAGCCATCAATTCTATAAAAGAATCTTGTTTATCCGGTTTAACCGAAACGATAACCCGGCCTTGCGCCTCACCAAAAAGAAAAGCGTCTTTACGGATATCAGCCTCTGCCTGAATCTTAAAGCCTAAATTATTGGGCATGGCAGATTCTAATAAGGTAATGTATAAACCGCCATCGGATACATCATGCGCAGATTCGATAACTTGTTGAATGATCAGTTGTTTTATAACCTGGTGCATTCCATATTCCTTCTCTATATTAAAATAAGGCGCCGGACAAGCAGTTATATGATGATAAGAAGCTAAATATTGAGAGGATGAAATATCATTTATGCTTTCGCCGATCAGGTAAATTAAATCACCTTCGGCTTTAAAATCTGAAGACATGAAAGTTTTAACATCATCTAAAACACCAAGCATTCCTATAGTCGGGGTAGGAAAAACCGGCCCTTCGTCTGAAGACTGATTATAAAAACTCACATTCCCACCTGTAACCGGTGTTTCAAATCGGGTACAAGCTTCGCTCATCCCCTTAATTGCACCAACAAATTGCCAGTAAACTTCCGGGATATAGGGGTTACCAAAATTGAGGCAATTGGTAATGGCAACCGGTTCTCCACCAGCACAGGTAATATTTCTGGCAGCTTCAGCAACCGCAATGGCGCAGCCTTTTTGCGGATCGGCATAAACATACCGTGAATTGCAGTCTACAGTCAGCGCAATTGCCTTATTCGTTCCTTTTATATTTACTACCGCCGCATTACTCGGCCTATTGGTTGTCATGGTCGCTGTTCCAACCATAGAATCGTACTGTTCGGTAACCCAACGTTTAGAAGCTATATTGGGATGAGAAACTAAATGCATGGCCACTTCTTTCAGATCATCCGGTTCTTTAACGTCCGTTATATTAAATTTTAGATTTTCGCGGTAGTAAGCCGGTTCTTTATATTCACGTTGATAAACCGGAGCCCCACCGCCTAAAACCAAATCATCAGCGGGTACATCCGCAACCAGTTCTCCATCCATAAAATACTCCAGGCGTTTGGTATCCGTAACTTCACCTATGATGGCACAATTGAGATCCCATTTATCAAAGACAGCTTCTACTTCACTTTCGCGGCCTTTATCAACCACAATTAGCATCCGCTCCTGTGATTCTGAAAGTAATATTTCAAAAGGTTTCATGTTTTGCTGACGAACAGGGACTTTGTTGAGGTCGATACGCATTCCATGTCCGCCTTTGGCGCTCATTTCTGAATTCGAGCAAATAATTCCGGCCGCCCCCATATCCTGCATCCCAATAACAGCACCGGTTTTAATAACCTCAAGTGTAGCTTCTAATAAAAGCTTTTCCTGAAAAGGATCACCAACCTGAACGGAGGGCAAATCATTTACAGAGTCTTCAGTTATATTTTTAGAGGCAAAGGCCGCACCGTGAATTCCGTCTTTACCGGTGGCAGAACCTACAATGTAAACCGGGTTTCCTACTCCGTAAGACGTTGCTGAAACCGTTCCTCCATCTTCCACAATTCCTGCCGACATGGCATTGACAAGTGGATTAATGGTATAACAGTCATCAAAAAACAATTCGCCGCCAACAGTTGGAATCCCGAAAGCATTCCCATAATCACCTATTCCTTTAACTACACCTTTTAATAACCATTTATTCCGTTCAGAATCAAGATTGCCAAACCGAAGGGAATTTAGCTGGGCAATTGGCCTGGCACCCATAGTAAAAATATCCCGGTTAATTCCACCAACACCTGTTGCCGCACCCTGATAAGGCTCTAAAGCCGAAGGATGATTGTGGGATTCAATTTTAAAAACACAAGCGATTCCATCTCCTAGGTCAACCATGCCCGCATTTTCTTCTCCAGCTTTAGCCAGCATCCGAGAACCTTCTTTTGGAAGTGTTTTTAACCAGGTGATGGAATTTTTATATGAACAATGCTCGCTCCACATGACCGAAAAAATAGAGAGCTCTGTAAAATTTGGAGTACGGCCTAAAATTTCTTTGATGCGATCAAATTCTTCTGGTAGTAATCCAAGGTCTTTTGCGGTTTCCAGTGTGGTTGTTTGCTGTTTTTCCAATTTTAAACGGGGTATTTAGAAGAAGCCAAAAGTAGGAAAATTTGCTGATTAGCAACCGCAAATCTGTTTGAACTGTATTTCAGCATTGATATTAATGGGGTCGTAACACGAAAGTTGATATAATATCTTACAAAATTTATAACAACAGTTTATTAAGATATTAACCAGCAAATAGGTTAAACACAGGAAATAATTAAATTGATTGATATTATTCCAATTTTTTTTTAGTTTTCTTTGATTTTTTAACACTTTTTAAGAAAGTATCTTTTATTTTTACCCATATTTAGAAAAAAAAAGTAAAAAATGTCAAGTTTACGATTTCAAGCCATTAATGCTGTTCTATCCAGAACAATTCCAGAGGTTAAACCACCTTCTTCAAAAATTTCAGACTTTTACGGAGTAAACGTTTTTGATAAAAAGAAAATGAAAGACTTTTTATCTAAAGAAGCGTTTCAAAGTATAAGTAATTCCATAGAATCCGGAGAATCTCTTCACAGAGAAGTTTCAGAACAAGTTGCATCAGCCATGAAAGCATGGGCAATGAATAAAGGTGCTACGCACTACACACATTGGTTTCAGCCTTTAACCGGTTCCACGGCAGAAAAACACGATTCCTTTTTTGAGCCAACACTTGATGGTTCTGCTATTGAACGTTTTTCGGGCGATGCATTGGTTCAGCAAGAACCAGATGCTTCAAGTTTTCCAAGCGGCGGCATTCGCAATACTTTTGAAGCTCGGGGCTATACCGCATGGGATCCTTCCTCACCAGCATTTATCATAGAAAGTGCTTCCGGTAAAACCTTGTGCATCCCAACCGTTTTTGTTTCTTACACCGGTGAAGCATTAGATTATAAAGCCCCTCTTTTAAAAGCCTTATCAGCTTTGGATAAAGCATCAATTGATGTCTGTCATTACTTTGACCGGTCAATAGAAAAAGTAACTGCATCATTAGGAATTGAACAGGAATACTTTTTAGTAGATACAGCCTTGTTTAACGCACGGCAGGATTTATCAATGACCGGTAGAACACTTTTCGGACACATGTCTGCAAAAGGACAACAATTAGAAGATCACTATTTTGGTACGATACCCGAGCGGGTTTACGCTTACATGCTTGATTTTGAAACTGAGGCCTTAAAGTTAGGTATTCCACTAAAAACAAGGCATAATGAAGTAGCTCCTTCACAATTTGAATGTGCCCCAATTTATGAAGAAATCAATTTGGCCATTGACCATAACCAGTTACTTATGGATTTAATGGACAAAGTGGCCAAGCGTCATCATTTTAAAGTTTTGCTTCATGAAAAACCATACGCCGGCATTAATGGATCAGGAAAGCACAACAATTGGAGCTTAATTACCAATACAGGCAAAAATCTTCTTTCACCAGGCAAAACCCCTAAGAACAACCTGATGTTCTTAACATTTTTTGTTAATACAGTACGTGCGGTTTATGAACATGCTGATTTAATGAGAGCTTCCATTTCATCTGTAAACAACGACCATCGCCTGGGAGCAAATGAGGCTCCACCTGCCATTATTTCTATCTTTTTAGGAAGTCAGTTAAATGATGTTTTAGATGAAATAGAAACTTCTAGGGTAACTAAAAAGGTAAAAGAAGATCCCAATTTATGGCATGGAATACCAAAAGTGCCAAGTATATTGTTAGATAACACCGACCGTAACCGTACTTCGCCATTTGCTTTTACAGGAAACAAGTTTGAATTCCGTGCGGTTGGTTCCTCAGCAAATTCATCGGCACCCATGACGATATTGAATACCATCGTGGCGGATCAGTTGGTAAAATTTAAAACGGAGGTTGATAAACTTATTAAAAAAGGTGATAAAAAAGATCTGGCAATTTTAACCGTTATCAAGAAATACATCAAAGAATCTAAAAATATTCGGTTTGAAGGGAATGGTTACAGTGATGAATGGGAGAAAGAAGCGGCTAACCGTGGATTATCTAACATTAAAACCACTCCAAAAGCTCTTGATGCTTACATAAGTGAAAAAGCAAGCGAGTTGTTCGAAAAAACAGGGGTTTTCAGCAAACGTGAAATACACGCCCGACATGACATCTTGCTTGAAAGCTTTTATAAAAAATTACAGATCGAAGCAAGGGTTATGGGCGATATGGTGAATAGCATCATCATTCCGGCGGCTATTTCTTATCAAAGCAAACTTGTAGAAAACGTAAAGGGGCTAAAAGACATCGGCTTTAAGCCTGAAACGTACAAAGCGCAAATGGAAATCATTACCAAATTATCGGAACACATTAACTTTATTAAAACCAATGTTGATGAAATGGTTGAAGAACGCAAAAAAGCAAATGTTATAGAAGACAGCCGTGAAAAATCTATCGCGTATGATGAAAATGTAAAGAAATATTTTGATCCGATCCGGTATCACGTAGATAAAATTGAGCAGATGGTTGATGACTCAGATTGGCCTTTGCCCAAGTTCAGAGAACTACTTTTTATCATGTAATCAATTTTTAATAATTATTTACCAAAGTTCCGCTCTTGGCGGAACTTTGTTGTTTTCTGGCAATATCATTTATCATGAGTATCATCTCATGACTAAATCCTAACTTTACCGCTGATGTCTGATCTCAAATACAACCAACGCGGCGTTTCTGCCGGTAAAGAAGATGTTCATAACGCCATTAAAAATATTGACAAAGGAATTTTCCCGAAAGCATTTTGTAAAATAACTTCAGATATTTTAGGCGGGGATAATGACTGGTGTAATATTATGCATGCGGATGGGGCCGGCACAAAATCTTCCCTTGCCTATATTTACTGGAAAGAAACCGGTGATATTTCTGTGTGGCGGGGTATTGCACAGGATGCGATTGTAATGAACCTGGACGATTTGCTTTGTGTTGGTGCTACGGAAAATATTCTCCTGTCTTCAACAATTGGCCGAAATAAAAATCTGATACCGGGTGAAGTTATTGCCGAAATTATTAATGGTACGGAAGATATTTTGTCTGAACTTCGCAATTTAGGCATCGGAATATATTCTACCGGAGGTGAAACAGCTGATGTGGGCGATTTAGTACGGACTATAATTGTTGATTCTACAGTAACCAGCCGAATGAGACGAAACGAAGTGATTTCAAATGACCGGATTAAAGCAGGTGATGTCATTGTGGGATTATCTTCATCCGGACAAGCATCCTACGAAAAAGAATATAACGGTGGTATGGGCTCAAATGGCCTCACCTCGGCCCGTCATGATGTATTTAGTAAATATATCGCAAATAAATATCCGGAAAGGTTCGATCCTTCCCTTCCTCATGATCTTGTTTTTTCAGGCAACAAATTGCTTACAGACAAAATTGAAGTTGAACCCGGAAAATTTATAAATGCCGGCAAACTGGTACTCTCGCCAACACGAACTTATGCGCCGGTAGTAAAAAAGATACTTCAAAAATTTAGAAAACAGGTTAATGGCATGGTGCATTGCAGCGGCGGAGGTCAAACTAAAGTTTTACATTTTATAGATAACCTTCACATCATTAAAGACAACTTATTTTCTGTTCCGCCGCTTTTTAAATTGATTCAGGAACAGTCGGATACCTCCTGGGAAGAAATGTATAAAGTTTTTAACATGGGCCACCGGATGGAGTTTTATGTGGCGGAAGAAATTGCCGAGGAGATTATTTCTATTTCATTAACCTTTAACATCAAGGCTCAAATTGTTGGTCGTGTTCAGGCAGCAGAAAAAAAGCAGGTTGAAATAAGATCGGAATTCGGTGTTTTTAATTACGGTTAACACTTTTTAAATAAGTTAAACTTACCAGTTTCTTTGCGGACAAGTAACTTTGTATCTGTTGTTAAGCAACAAACCGATGACAATTTCGTGCGTTCCGTTAGTTACAGAACGTAATTCAGAAGTTGTAAAATCATAAGAGTAACTCATATTAAAAAAGTGCCCTACATTCAATCCTGCTAATGCAGCAAAAGAATCGTCTTTACGGTAGCTTGCTCCTACCCAAAATTTATCCTGGAAGGCAATTTTTGTATTTAAATCAATTGAAACCGGAGCAGGTGAAACTACTTTAAACATAACAGAAGGAATTGCAGCAATGTCATCTCCTAGATAAATTTTATAACCTGCGGTCATAAAAAAATGTTTCTGCTGTTTTCCCAGATTGTAATTGGTGTTGTCTGAAAAGCTGATTGTTTTACCTAAAAGTTGCTGTGCAGAAACGCCTGCAAAATAACGCGGTCCATATAGCCAAATTCCTGCACCAAGATCCGGCTGGATCTGACTTTCTGCATTCATGCCAATGGCCGGATCTGAGGGATCTTCTAAAATGATTTTGGTACGATCTAAAGCAATCCTGGAAACTCCCGCAGCAACTCCAACAGCAAGGTTCATGTTTTGTGTAAGACCAAGATGATAAGCATATGTAAAATTAAAGTCCGTTCTAACAAATGGACCTATCTTGTCAGACACTAAATGAAATCCCACTCCGTGATGGGGTTCTGAAGCTTTATAAGTCTGGACAAAACTCCGGTTCATCGGATTGTTACCCTCACCTGAAAATGATGTTGCGCTGCCCTGGGTAAATTGTTTGCCTATTGGCGCATGAACAGAAATATAGGATGTTACGGGTGCGTCTGTAAGACCCTGCCACTGATTGCGATATCCTGCCTTTACATCTATGTAATTTTCTATCCCGGTTATAGCCGGATTTAAAATGTAATTGTTAAAAATATATTGTGTGTATTGAGGTCTTTGTTGGGCACTAAGACTTTTAAAACAGCATAATAGTATAACTATGACGGTTAGTTTCTTGTTCATTATCTAATTATTGTAACAGAGCCAGTTATTGTTTTTCTGCCTTCTCCCGGATCGATCACATAAAAATAAGTTCCAACGGGTAGATCAGTCCCGTTAAATTTTCCTTTCCAAGCTTCAGTATAGCCTACGGAAGTATACACTTTATTTCCGAAACGGTTAAAAACTTTTACAACAACAGCCGGATAACTGTTCAGGTATTTAATGTTCCATTCATCATTTACCCCATCGTTATTTGGTGTAAACGCATTTGGTACAACCGGTGCTTTTAAAACTTTAACAATAACCTCATCCGCGGAAGCGCAATCTTCCCCTGCAGAAACTGTAAGTATATAGGTAATATCTTCTAGTGCCGTAACTATTGGATTCAGGACATCGTCTTTATCCAAACCTATTGAAGGGGTCCATTTATATTTAAAATTGAACCCTCCCGTGGATGTTGCAGGAAGAACGATACTGCCCCCTTCTAAAATAAACTGATCCGGACCAGCATCTGCCACCGGCATACCTGTAACTTCTATAGTTTGAGTAGTAGTCTCTGTACAACCATTTACGCTTATAAAGTTATAGGTTATTGTGTGCAGACCGGTTCCAGCTATTAAAGGATTAAATTCTCCCTGATCCGTTACGCCTGCGCCTGAATATGTACCTCTGCCCGCTATATTGTTCGTTACAGTTCCCTGGGTTAATGAGAAAGATTGTTTATCGATACAAACTACTCCAAGTGAATCAAAAAATAGCTGTGGCTGTGCTCCCAAAACTATTTCTTTTATTTGCTCATCAACGCACACAATTCCTGAGTAAGCAAGCATTTTTACAAGATAGCTTTTTGTTGCCGGAGAAGTAAAAGCAGGGTAAAGATGTTCGTATACTTTATTCTTTGAGCCGCGTTTATTGGGGATACTGTCTACTACAATGTTTTCAGGATTATTGGCTAAATCAAAAACCCATTCTATTCGCGTTATCTCGCCAAAATCAACTTTTGCGTTATCTTCAAAAACAACTGTTTTATTGCTGCACAGTTTATCAGGATTCAAAACATTAAATTCTGATTTAGGTACACTTCCGTTAACGGTGAATAATTTTAATATCGATGTTTCGCAACCGCCTGCGGTTTTTAAAGTTAACCTGATGTTGTATGTACCAACTGCTGTGAAAACATGTTCCGGATTTTCAAGGGCAGATGTATTTGGATTTTGAGAGGTTGCGTTTTGATCTCCAAAATCCCACGAGTATGTGAATTCATCCAAAACACCATCTGCAACGACAGACTGATCTGTAAAAATAGCAACCGCATCTGTAAGGCAAATTTGCGGAATTTTAAAGTTTGCAACGGGCAAGGAATTAACGGTTATCGTTTTTTTTGCCGGATCACTTACACAACTTTTTTCTCCTTCAGTAGTCAGGATAACCTCATAAACACCCGGTTTCGAATAAATATGAATCGGATTTTTATCTGTAGATGTTTGTCCGTCACCGAAATCCCATATCCATTTGGTTATGCTTCCACCGTTTAATTCAGACTGGTCTTCAAACACAGCCGGTATGTTTTCACATACCACTTCCGGGCTGCTAAATCTTGCTTCTGGTTTATTAAGAACCAAAACATCATGACTTATTGTTACCGGAGCACAGTTTGATTCATTCGTAATGGTAAGCGTAATTTTATAGGTGCCTGCGGCAGAAAAAACGTGCCCCGCAGTTTGCAAATTGGATACATTATTATCTCCGGAAGAGGTATCGCCAAAATTCCATAGCCATGTAGTAACAGACCTGCCCTGCCCGTTACTCTTATCTACAAATTCTGCGTTTTGTCCACTACAAATAGTGTCAGAAAATGAAAAGTCAGGCAAAGGAGAATTAAAAATAGAAAAGTCAAAAAACAGTTGTTCACTGCTCCCGCAACCATCTACTAAACTTTTTTCTGCAATAACACTCACCGAATAATCACGGGCTTCCGCATAAGTAATTACTTCATCCAACTCATAAACATAGTATAAAACATCGTTTAAAACATAGGTAAGGCTCTCTATAGGTTTTGAAACTGTTCTCACAGAAGAACTGTCATTAAGGTCCCATATTAGTTTTGTGGCTTTATAAGGAAGGGTTACCTTAAATCTGAGCGGCTCATATACACAACCGTTCGTGGTTTTTATATTGGTAACCCGGGTTTCAAGTTCTACACCTAAACTTTTAACATTAGCACCTGCAGAGTAACCATAAGATTCGGCAGCTCCGAAACCATACGCAATCGCATTAAAACCTTTATCAGCTTTTAAATTATGAACACCGCTGCTAACAGATATCCTGGCAACGGAATAAGCAGGATCAGCCGGCACCTTTGTAAATGTTGCCGGGACACCGTCGATTTTAAAACTTGCAGCCGCACTACTTTCAATAATTACATTAATAAAATGGCTGCTTATTAAAAATGCAGGTGAAGAAAAAACAGTTATATTGTCAATATTCTGCTCAACAGAATTTAAGGTGATCATTTCGGGATCTCCAATATCTGATAAGTCGACCGAACAATTTATAGTGCGACGTTGTGTTACCGCATATTGAACCACTTGTATTGGTTTATCCGATTCAATAACGTTTGTTGTTTGGGACGAAAACTCGTAATATATGTTTTTAGTAAAATCTATATTGTTAATCACTTCTCCATTTAACTTTACAATAGCAGATGCATCACTTTTTAAAATTCTGAAAATATCGTAGTTTCTAGAGCTTAATGGAGCGGTTATAAACTTCTTGCCCCATGAGTTAGTCGGGTAAAGTTGCTGATATAAGTTGTCTGAGGTACCGCTGCCGTCTTCTCCGCAACCAATTGCAATTTTTCCGCTGCCCGAAAAAACAGCGATACGTTTACAAGGCTCCATGGTAGTGGTTATGGATCTGATTGTTGATCCGGTAAGATCAACACCCCGTGAAAAACTGTTAAAGAGGCTGAACGTATTTCTTCCCAACACTTGGTAAACTTCTCCCTTTTTAAGATTTATAATAAACGGTTTACCTGCAGGGTGACTTTGAGTTGCCGCTGATGGCGTTATCTCTACTTGCGTATTATCTTCAACAGCAACCACAAAAAAGTAGGAAAAAGAATTTTCCTGATTAGAAATTTGAGTATAGTTTATAGAATAGTATTCTTTACCTAAAGCCGCAACTGGTAAAACAAGGGTGGCCCCGGAAACATTCTGGTTAAAAATATGAGCGTAAATAACAACAGGCCTAACAGCCGTAATATGGATACCCCGATTGTATAAACCTTCGCCTTGTAAGTAAGCTGATTGGGGAATGATTACGGTAGTAATGGAATTAGCTGTTACATTAAAAATAGCGGAGTAACCGATACCTGGAATTTCCACCTTTCCGCTGGTACTTACATCGGATGTTATATAAACAGCCATTTTTTGGGAGTTGTCTATAAAACCACGGACATGATTACCATAACCTAACCAGAAATCTTTTCCTTTATTTGAAGTACTTTGCGCCGAAAGAGGGTTTGCTGCAACCTGCAATAACAACAGCAGAAAAACTGCTTTGAGGAAGAGCCTTACAAACATTCTACTATTTAAGAAAAATAAACGATATGAATGTAAAATTAAACACAGCTTAATTAAATAATCCCCTCATTTAAAATAAATTGTAGGTGTAAATGTGTTTAATTGTATTTAATTATTTAAATCAACTGAATAGGTTTAGAAGCTACTGAACAACAAGCTACTTTGTGGTTTTAAATTAAAACACTGCTCATCAAAATAAAAAATTAAGCTGGCTGTGAAACAGTATTAATTATCGAAGTACGAATTATTTTAACCCGTAAAACCCGAATTTAAATGCATTAAAATGAAAGACCCTGATGCCTCAATCTCACATGCTTGAAACATATATCCCATGGTTAAATGGAATCTTTTTCCTGTTTAACAAGAATTTAAGTAAGAAGGGGAGATTATAATGCATTAAAGGTGTGACTGTTAAATAATGTAGTCAGATTATTCTCGCCATCTTTATCCAATCCAGCGGAAAACTGAGCCTTACTTTCCTTACATTTTTGATATTCAGCTTGTAACCTTTTGGCCATTTCGACAGAAATCTGTCTTAATCCGGCGAATGTTTCAAGATAATTTAAAGGTTCAGAATTTTGATAAGTAACAGGAAACTGAGAATATTGACTCTTCATTTGGAGCGATGTAAATCTTATATTGAAATAATGCACACAGGTCCTAAATTGTTTTACTTTTTTAACGGTTTTAGTAAATATTCTAATCCATTTAGCTTAATCTCATAAATTGTAGAAAGCAACATTCCCAATTTACCTTCCGGAAATCCCTTGAAATGATACCAGGATAAATAATATTCAGGTAAATTACAAATAACGTAGCCTTTGTATTTGCCATAAGGCATTTTAAATTCAACCAAATCATTTAATATTTTCCTATCCATAAATTGTAATAAAATCTTGTGTCATCAAATTTGCGATTTTAAGATTTAATTGGTTAATAAAAAAAACATAAAAAAAAGGCACCGAAGTGCCTTTAAAACCAAACTATAATCAAACTAAATAACTATTTATCCATTTGTAACCCAATAGCTTTTGCGATGAGCGCCATTTTTTGCAACCAACTATTTAATAAAAACGCTTTACCAGAGGGGTATTTGATCCTGATATTCACCTCTTCGGTAGCTTCTTCTTCACAGCCAGACATAAAATTAAATTGTACTACAGGATTAAAGAGCTTACCAAAATCATAATTAAGTGCGGTAGCTGCAAGTTTTATGTTCCCGGAAGTCCAGTCATTCTGTTCATAAAGAAATAAAAGTTCAGTTGTGGAGATTTCCAAAAGCAACGCGAATTCTTCTGCCGAAAACCCTTTTGAGTATGAGGCGTTTTTTACGATTTTTCCAAAATGCATCCGAAGTGTAATTTATATCAACATTAAGCCCGTTAGTATGCATTCGTTTTTTTCGGGATAAAGTTTCAATTAAAAAAAATCAATATTTAATAACTGGTTTTAAGATCATAGAATTTGTAAGCCAATTTTTAAAAGAACAATATCTTTGTTTTTTAAAATCCAATCAATGGATGTTTTTGGGAAAGCCTTACTTGATTATTATCGTAATAAATCTGTTGCTACATTGTGGCTTCATAATAATTATGCAGAGGTAGAAGAAATGCCGGTTGACTTGTTCTTTCGGAAAGAAACAGAAATGCCCGAAATGGAACTGGTGGCATTAAATCACTGCAAAGGTAAAATTTTAGATATAGGTGCCGGAGCAGGAAGCCATGCACTAGCATTACAAATCAGGGGTTTTGATGTTTCTGCCCTGGATTGTTCAGCCAAGGCCTGCCGGATAATGAGAAACCGGGGTATTCACAAAGTGATCAACGATACTATTTTAAAGTTTTCCGATAAAAAGTATGATACTTTGATTATGCTGATGAACGGAATTGGCCTCACACAAAATATTGATGGACTCAAACAATTTCTTTTAAAAGCAAAAGATATGCTTCATCCAGGTGGACAGTTAATTTTTGATTCATCTAATATATCTTATTTGTATGAAGGAATTGCTTTTCCTGAAGGTAAATACTACGGTGAAATATCTTACAGATATGAATACAAAAGCCAGCTTGGAAATTGGTTTAGCTGGTTATATATTGATAAGTTTCTTCTGGAAAAAATAGCAGTTGAGTTAGGATGGGAAATGAACACTCTCTTTGAAGATAACTTAGATCAATACTTAATTAAACTTACAATCATTGAATAATAATATTAAAGAGTGCTTCAAAAACATGCCCTTTATGAAGCTCAAGAATACCTTCTTTATCTCTTAACTCTGTAATTTTCCCTTCTGTATCCGCACAACCAATCCATGGCTCCAGGCAAATAAATTTTGAGGGATCTTTAGACCAGATTCCAAGGTAATTGAAATTAGCATACTCTATGCAAATGTGGTGATGATTTTTTTTACTTTTGATACTTACCTTCCTGGATTTTAAATCTTTAAAAACCAAGGCATCTTTTTTAAAAATATCCGGGGTAATAGGTAATGTTTTTCCGGTGTCTGAAAGATTTTCAGTTTCACCGTTAAAAAATCCGGCCGGAGAAAGTAAGTGTGAAATTAAAGGTTCTTCTAATTCAAAATCAAAGTAATAGTCATTTATAGATTCTCCGTCAAAAAACGGAACTTTAAAGGCCGGGTGGGCCCCAACTGAAAATAATATCGATTGTTCATCATAATTTATCACCTTATAAGTTACCTTTAAATAGCTTTCTTCCAAAGAATAAATAACTTGAAAAGCGAATTTATATGGATAAATCTTAAAAGTTTCCGGGCTATATGAAAGTGATAACTTGGCGGATTTTAAATCTTGCTCAACTAACACAAAATCATTATGCCTCGCAAAACCATGCCTTTGCATTTCAAAACTGGTCCCATTAATTGTAATTTGATTGTTAAAACAACCTCCAACTACCGGGAATAAATTTGGCGCATGCCATGCCCAAATTTCGGTATCTGCTTGCCATAAACGTTCTACGCTTAATTTTTTATCAAAAATAGAGACAATTTCAGCTCCCTTGTTTTTTATCGCAATTTTTAAAAAATCGTTTTCAAGTGTTATCATAAAGTAAGTGCAGAACCAGTAATAAAATCAAATGCACTTTAAGTTAAGATTTTCTGAGTGACAATAGAAGTATATATATCTGAAAGAAAACGGCAATTACGCACTTGCTTTTTTAGGCCAGGGCTGTTTTCTTTTTTTAAAAGGGCTTTTTCTCTTTAGCTCTGGTTGGTATACCGGACCTTCACCAAGTTCTGCAGGTAGCGGTATTCTTTCTATTTCACGACCGATTAAGCTCTCAATAAAAGAAAACTTTTTTTGATCCCTTTCATTAACAAAAGTGATCGCTGTTCCGGTAGTTTCTGCCCGGGCAGTCCGGCCTATTCTGTGAATATAATCTTCCGGGTCTGGGGGTACATCAAAGTTAATTATCAGACTGATTCCTTCCACATCAATACCCCTACTTAAAACATCCGTTCCAATTATAACAGGTAGTTGCCTTGATTTAAATTGTCTGAGTAATGTTTCCCTCTGTTCCTGTTCCAGGTCAGAGTGAAACGCTTCTGCATTAACCCCTTCCCTTCTTAAAGTTTTATTAAGCTCTTTAACAGTTTCTTTACGGGATGCAAATATTAAAACGCTTTTGAAGTCTCCTGATTTTAACAAACCGGTAATTAATTTAATCTTCTGATGGTCAAAGGTCATGTAAACCTGCTGTAAAATACCAATAGCAGGTTGCGAAAGAGCGATGTTTATCTGCTCGGGATTTTTTAAAATCGTATTCGCAAGTTTCCTTATTTTAGATGGCATGGTAGCAGAAAACAATAAGGTTTGCCGGTTTGCAGGAAGAAAATTGATAATTCGAATTAAATCATCATAAAAACCCATGTCCAACATTCGATCCGCTTCATCAAGCACAAGATATTGTACATGTTCCAATTTAATCACACCTGAAGATAAATGAGCTATTAAACGGCCGGGGGTAGCAATAATAATATCCACACCATCTGCCATCGCCCGCCTCTGTTGTTCATAAATCATTCCGTCTCCACCGCCATATACAGCTATTGAGCTAATTCCCGCAAAATATGCAAGGCCCTCTACTTGCTGATCAATTTGTTGAGCCAGTTCCCTTGTAGGTGCTAACACCAATGCTTTTGTAAAAACTTTATCTGTTTTGCTAATTTGCTGCAACAGAGGCAGAAGATAAGACGCTGTTTTACCTGTCCCGGTTTGGGCACAGGCAATCAGATCTTTGTTATCAAGTATGATGGGAATTGCTTGTTCTTGAATTGGTGTAGGCTTTAAATAACCCATGCTTTGCACACCTTCAAAAAGCTGAGCGTCGAAATTAAAATCTTTAAATGTCAAAGTTTAACGAACTGTATGGTAAAATTCAAAAGTAAGAAAAATTGTTCGGCAATTAAGTCATACTTATGCTTCTCTGGTTTGTATTCAGTACGGTAATGCGCTTTAAAGATTGTTAAAAATCTGAAATCTTTTGCAATTTCAAAAAATGATTCAAGGATTACAAAATTTATTGCCTCTAATTTTTGATGATGGCAATATGTTTTAATCCATTTAGCAGTGATTTTAGATACAAAAGGAGAAGACTTGGGTAAACTAGTATGATTATAACTTCTGGTTTAACAACCTTTAATCCTTTTTAAGTTTATGTGCAACCTTAAATAAAAATTATACTTGTGAAACTGCACTATTCTATTTAATAATTGAAGGTTTTTGGTGGCATGAATTTCTTGCGAGTGTTGCCTTACTCTATTATATTTTTTGCATTACGATTGGCATTTGCTTTGTATATAATTTTATATCTACAATATTATTTAAACAGCTATGAATAAAATATTAAATTATTCCGCGTTAAAACTGTTCAAGCTTCCTACAAGAAAAACTACATTTAAATATGCAGATGCCATCATCGCTGTCATTTTCCTAATTATGCTAATAAAGCAACTTTTTAGTTAATACAAAAATTCAAGGTCTCGTTCGCCTTGTCGTTTTCTGATTCGATCGCGAACGTTTTAACTCTGTAATTTTTAAAATTCCCGGAAACGGGAATTTTTAGTTTAACCTTCGTTTATAGTTTCTCCACAATTCTTATTTCTCAACAAACAGGCAGGATCAATAAAAAGTTCCTACTTTTGAATCCCGTACAGGCAATGTTCTTTAATGTTAAAATTCTGGGTTAAAACCTGATAACATTCATTCATTTGCTAAATCCCTTTTTTAATTATCATGACTAAATACATCTTTGTTACGGGCGGCGTCACCTCGTCGTTAGGAAAAGGTATTATTTCCGCTTCATTAGCTAAACTTCTACAGGCTCGGGGCTACCGGATTACCATCCAAAAATTTGATCCTTACATTAATATAGATCCCGGAACATTAAATCCTTACGAGCATGGCGAGTGCTATGTTACCGAGGATGGCGCTGAAACAGACCTGGACCTTGGTCATTATGAGCGTTTTTTAAACGTACCAACATCACAGGCTAATAACATTACAACCGGACGCATTTATCAGAACGTGATTAACAAAGAAAGGGAAGGTGCATATTTGGGTAAAACTGTACAGGTTGTTCCTCACATTACGGATGAAATTAAGCGGAACATGCTCATTTTAGGGCAAGGTGGCGAATTTGATATTGTAATTACAGAGCTGGGGGGTACGGTAGGTGATATTGAATCTTTGCCATACATTGAATCTGTAAGACAATTACGGTGGGAATTGGGTTCCGGAAATTCTGTAGTAATTCATTTAACGCTCGTGCCGTATTTAGCTGCTGCCGGAGAGCTGAAAACAAAACCCACACAACATTCTGTAAAAATGCTTTTGGAGTATGGAATTCAGCCGGATATTTTAGTTTGCCGTACAGAACATCATATTTCACAAGAGATTAGGCGTAAAATCGCTCAGTTTTGTAACGTTAACATCAATGCGGTGGTTGAATCGATTGATGCTTCTACTATTTACGATGTGCCGTTGTTGATGTTAAAAGAACAGTTAGACCGTACCGTACTCAGCAAACTAAAATTGCCCCTTAAAAATGATCCGGATCTGGATAGCTGGAAGGTATTTTTAGGAAGACTTAAAAATCCAACAAATGAAGTGGAAATTGGCCTGGTTGGAAAATATGTTGAATTACCTGACGCTTATAAATCAATTATAGAATCTTTTATTCATGCAGGAGCGAAAAACGAATGCAAAGTAAATGTTAAATACATACACTCAGAAAGCTTATCTGCTGAAAATGTAGCTGACAAACTTAAAGGTCTAAATGGTGTTTTGGTCGCCCCCGGATTTGGCAGCCGCGGAATTGATGGAAAAATAAACGCAATAAAATTTGTAAGGGAAAACGAAATTCCGTTTTTCGGGATTTGTTTGGGAATGCAGTGTGCCGTAGTTGAATTCGGAAGAAATGTGATGGGTTTTGAAAACGCACAAAGTACCGAGATGGATGACAGTACCGAGTTCCCGGTTATTTCCATGATGGAAGAGCAAAAGAAAATTAAAAATAAAGGCGGAACAATGCGTCTTGGTTCTTATGCTTGCGAATTAAAAAAAGGAAGTAAGGCTGCTTATTTTTATGGGAAAAGCCGTATTAACGAACGCCACAGGCACCGTTATGAATTTAATAACGAATTTTTTGATCGGTATGAAAAGGCGGGTATGATTGCCTCCGGCATCAATCCTGAAAATAACCTGGTTGAAATAATTGAATTGAAAAATCATCCATTTTTTATTGGATCTCAATTTCACCCTGAATTAAAATCAACCGTTGATAATCCACACCCACTTTTTGTTAACTTTGTCGCCGCTTCTATAAACCACTCAAAAAAGAAGTAGCTGCTGTAGCAATACGAATTATTTAAAATGGATAGAAATACTTTTACAGGACTTTTTTTAATCCTGATCATTTTAGCGGGCACCACTTTTCTTCTTAAACCTTCTGATAAAGAAATAATAAAAGAAAAATTAGTTCAGGACTCAATTGCCCGGGTTAAAAACAATATACCTTTAAAAAGAACTGTTGTAGATTCTGTTAAACAAACTACAACTAAACCAGTTATTGACGCCGCAGTTTTAAACGGCCCGTTTGGTGCTGCCAGCAATGGTACTAACCAGTTAGTAACTTTAGAAAATGATGTTATGAAAATTAGCGTCAGTCCTAAAGGAGGCCGGGTAGCTTCTGTTATCCTTAAAAAATTTAAAACTTACGATCAAAAACCACTTGTGTTATTTGAAGGTGAAGAAGTAAAGTTTGGGCTTCTGTTTGGTGCGGCAGGTAAGAACATCAATACCAACGATCTTTATTTTATCCCATCTGCTCCTTCTCTTTTTGTATCCAAAAGTGATTCCGCTGCGTTAACCATGCGCCTTAATTACGATGAAGGAAAGTATATTGATTATGTATATTCTTTAAAAGGCAGCAGTTATCAGGTGGGCTTAACCATCGCTGCAAAAGGGATGCAGGATGTTATTAATACTCAACAACAGCAACTGGTACTAAACTGGGAAGCCGTTCTTAAACAAAAAGAAGGAGATATTGTCAACGAAAAACGATATTCCACAGCATATTTTAAACATGTTGATGGAGATGTAGACCATTTAAGTTTAACTGAATCAGAGAATAAAGATATTAAAGAAGGTGGTAAAATTCAGTGGGTATCTTTTAAGCAACATTTTTTCTCAAATGTGCTAATTGCTAAAAACGGTTTTACCAGCGGATCTCTTGCTGTTAGTACTTCAATCCAAAAAAATGTGGTTAAAGGGTTTAAAGCGAACTTGCAACTTCCGTTTACAGGGCAGGATGTGAGTTATCCTATGGAATTTTACTTTGGCCCCAATAAAATAAGCACTTTAGAAGATATTGGCTATGATATTTCCAAGCAGGTTGATCTTGGGTACTGGCCTCTTAAATACATAAACCGTTGGGTTGTTTTGCCTGTGTTTAACTTTTTGGAAGGTTTTAATTGGGGTTACGGCCTAATTATTTTAGTTTTAACCATTTTGCTTAAAACTGTATTACTGCCTCTAACCTATAAATCTTACCTATCCATGGCCAAAATGAGGATATTGAAGCCGGAGATGGATGAAATTAAAGGTAAAGTTGGCGACGATAATCCCACGCTTTTACAACAGGAATATTTAAAGCTTTACAAGAAAGCTGGCGTTAATCCATTGGGCGGATGTTTGCCAATGTTGTTGCAGTTGCCCATAATTATGGCATTTTTCTTTTTCTTCCCTAACCTCTTTGAGTTACGTCAGGAAAGCTTTTTATGGATGAGCGATTTATCCACGTATGATGCTTTTTTCAATCTCGGTTTCACCGTGCCTTTTTTAGGAAATCACATCAGTTTGATGTGTATTTTGATGACCATTTCTACGCTTATTTACACGTATTTTAATAACCAGGTTTCAGGCGCAACCGGTCAGATGAAATATATCGGTTACATTACCCCTATTATTTTCTTTGGAGTTTTAAACAGTTATCCTGCCGGATTAAACTACTATTATTTTCTTGCCAACATGCTCACATTCGCTCAGCAGTATCTTATCCGTCAATTTGTAAATGACGAGAAAATTCATGCGAGAATTCAGGAAAATAAGAAGAAACCAGCCTCAGAAAAAAAGCAAAGTGGATTTCAAAAGCGAATGGAAGATTACATGCGCCAGCAGCAGGGATCTAAAACCAAGCAAATAGCAACTACCAAACCTGTTGGAAAAAAGAAGTAACCGGCCTAATTAAACCAAGTCTTCTGTAGCCAACTTCTTTTGCTGGTTAAATCAATTAAGGATCATTTTACTTATTGTTTGATAAACAGTATCCGGTACTTTTCGGTTACTTTGGTCCCGCTATTCGTTTCAAGACCTGATAAAAATCGAGGGCTTTTCACTCCCATCGGCTTATTTTTGATTGGTTTTCAAAAATCTACAATCACACCTGCTAAATTTTAAATCCCTTAAAGCAATAGCATCTTTCTATACATATCGTCGCGATCTACCCTAAAATTGCCGTAATAACACCACTACACATCCAACTATAAGCAATAAATTTGTTCTAGCAAACTTTTACATTTCATGTAAATATCATTCCGTGTAAATTAACGTTTCAAATAACTAAATAACATGATAGGTAAAAGCTTAATGAAATCAATGATATAATTACAAGCATAAATTGATAGTCTAAGATCTTGTCAATTTTCAAAAACCAAGTAATAAATAAATCTATGGAGAAGCTTAATTTTTTAATCAGCATTAACGCACCAAAGGAAAAAATATGGAAGGTTCTTTGGAATGATGCCAGTTACCGGGAATGGACCAGCGTATTTTTCCAAGGATCTTATGCAAAAACCGATAATTGGAAAGAAGGAACCGAAGTAAAATTTATCGACTCAAATGGTAACGGGATGGTTAGTAAGGTCTTAGCGAATAAGCCTAATGAATATATGTCATTTCAACACTTAAGAGAGTTGAAAGATGGGGTTGAAGATCGGACTAGCGATAAAGTAAATGAATGGACCGGGGCAATGGAAAATTACACACTCAAAGAAACAGATAGCGTTACAGAACTGGCCGTGGATATGGCGGTAACCAAGGAGCATAAGGATATGTTTACAGAAATGTGGCCTAAAGCATTGGAAAAGATAAAAACGCTATCAGAACAATAAATCTAAAAACTAAGACGATGGAAACAGAAAATCAAACAGCAACATTGGGCGATAAAAAACAACCCATTGCAAACAAACAAAGAATCACGCCATTTTTATGGTTTGATGGTAAAGCCGAAGAAGCTGCGGACTTCTATAGCTCAGTTATTAAAAATTGTACGATGTTAAGTACGATGCCCGGTCCCGGAGGTTCAGTCATGTCTGCAACTTTCCAGATTAACGGACAAGAATTTATCGCGTTTAACGGCGGGCCGATGTTCAAATTTTCTCCGGCAATATCCTTCTTTCTGCCCTGCCAAACCGAACAGGAAATTGACGCTTTATGGGCGGAACTTTCCCTGGGTGGAAAAGTTTTGATGGCACTTGATAAATACCCGTTTAGCGAGAAATATGGCTGGATTGAAGACAAATTTGGAATTTCGTGGCAACTACTACTTGGCGAACCTGGTCAAAAAATTTCACCTTCTTTCTTATTTGCCGGCCAACATCATGGAAAGGCTGAAGAGGCCATCCATTTTTACACTTCTATATTTCAAAACTCGGACATTGGCCAAATAGAACGTTACAGCGAAGAAGATAATGACCCAACAGGAACAATTATGTATGCGTCGTTTACCCTCGCCGGACAAGAGTTTGCAGCAATGGATAGCGCCATGGATCACGCATTTAATTTCACGCCGGGTATATCGCTGTTTGTGAAATGCGAAACCCAGCTAGAAATAGATCAATTTTGGAACAGCCTTTCTGAAGCTGGGAAAACGAACAGATGTGGCTGGCTTGAGGATAAATTTGGTGTATCATGGCAAATTGTGCCACCTGTTTTGGGAGAAATGCTAAGCGACCCCAATCGCGAAAAAGCAAAAAGAGTAATGGATGCGATGTTAAAAATGGATAAAATTATTTTAAAGGATTTAGAACAAGCCTATAATAATGACTCCGAAATTATAGGATCAGAAAATGATCAAAAACCATTGGTTATAAACAGGATTTTTAATCTGCCTCTAAGTAAGGTTTGGCAGGCGTGGACAGAGTCTGAAAGCATTAAAAAATGGTGGGGACCAAAAGATATTACTTGCCCGTATGCATTTATCGATTTGAAAGAAGGCGGCAAATACCTAAGTTGTATGCTTTCTCCAAATGGCGATGAATTTTGGACAACCGGTGTATACAAAGAAATAGTTATAAACAAAAAACTGGTTTGCACCGATAGTTTTTCAGACAAAAATGGAAACGTTGTCCCAGCGTCTGATTATAAGATGCCGGGAAATTGGCCTTTGGAATCGTTTTTGACGGTTACTTTTGAGGAAACGGAAGGAAAAACAGAAATGCAGTTGCAGCATCAGGGTTTACCGCCCGAAATGCTGGATGACTGCAAAATTGGCTGGGAACAATCATTTGATAAATTGGATGAATACGTCAAATAAAAACATAAACTATTTGGAAGGCATGAGATAACAGCATTATTAATAATCGATTTACTTAAAACACAAGAAATCATGTTTAAAAACACTAAAGCGTATAGCAGTTTTTCAGTTGATGATACACAAAAAGCAAAACAATTTTACGGCGACATTCTGGGTCTTGATGTGATCGAAGATAAAATGAACACACTCACTTTGCATATTTCAGGTGGAGCAACAATCATCGCTTACCCCAAAGGGGCGGATCATACCCCGGCCAGCTTCACAATTCTTAATTTTTTAGTAGATGATATTGATAAGGCCGTTAACGAACTTGTCACGAGAGGAGTAACGTTTGAACAGTATAACAACAGCTATTTGCAAACCGACGAAAAAGGGGTGTTCCGAGGTGTTGACACAGGCCAAGGGCCTAATATCGCCTGGTTTAAGGATCCGGCTGGAAATATTTTATCTGTGCTGGAAGAATCATAATCTTTAAAGTAATTTTATTTTAAAGCAGGAAAAGAAGCGATTTACAACTCTTTAAATAAATTTAATAAGTTTTCATAATCCTAAAATCAAGGTAACAATAAACCCCTAATTAACCTTTAACGGCAATGCCGAAGTTGCGTTTAATTTTTACAAATGAGTTTTTGCCGGAGAATTTATGGGCGAGATTGATAGATTTAAAGAAATGCCAGACTATGAAAACCTTTCACCTGAAGATGCAAATAAAGGAATGCATGTGGCACATCGTATAGTTAAAGGAACCATACTGATGGCCAGAGACACAATTCCAACAATGGTTTAGCCTTTTTCTATGGGGACTAACCTTGCAATTTTTACTCAACCTGAAAATGAAGAAGAAGCCAATCGGCTTTTTGATGATCTTTAAGCCGGGGGATGCATTGCCATGCAATTAGAAAAAGTGTTTTGGACTTCTTTGTTTGATATGTTTACAGATAAATTTAGCTTACAACGGATGTTAAATTAGAATACATCGCAACTAAACCGATCTGTTTGGGTATGCTTTTGTGTGTTCTGATGAGACGCTAAGCAGAACGAAAAAATCTACTTAAAAAATAGAGATGTACCAAGCATCTCTATTTTTTTTTTGGCATCTTTAAATTTTTGGGGAGTAAAGCTAAATATGTTTAGAAACTATACTATCTTCTTTCTGGTAATTATCAGCTGTAGTGCTAATTCACAATCAAAAAAACCTTTAGATCATTCCGTTTACGACGCCTGGCAAAGTATATTTTCAGAACATGTAAGTGATAATGGACAATGGATTTTGTATTCTGTAACCCCACAGGAAGGTGACGCGACATTAAAAGTTACAAACATTAAAACCAAGTTATCAGTTAGTGTCGCCCGTGTAAATTCCGCACAATTTACCCCTGATTGTAAATACGCGATTTTTATGATCAAGCCGTTTTTTAAAGATTTAAGACAAGCTAAGATTAAAAATAAAAAACCTGATGAAATGCCAAAGGACAGCCTTGGTATTTTGATTTTAAAAAACAGTAGTGTGTTGAAAATACCGGAGGTAAAATCTTTCACGATTTCAGAGAACTCTTCAGAATATCTAGTTTATCTCAAAGACCCGGGCAAGAAGGATACAGCTTCCAAAAAACCAGTTAAAAATAAAGACAATGATCGCTTTTTAGCGGTTGATGAAAAGGAAATATCTTCATTTAAAGAAGGAAATGATTTGATTCTACGAAATTTAAGCGACAGCCTTGAAACTGTTTTTAAATACGTTACAGACTACATTATTAGTAAAAACGGGTTGCATCTTGCCTATGTGTGTGCAGGTTCTAATAAAGATTCTTTAACTAAGCCAGGCGTATATTGGTATGATATTACCAACAAGAAGCTTTTAAAGTTAAGTACAGGAATTGGCCAATATAAAAATTTAGCTTTTGATGAATCAGCGAAACAACTCGCTTTTCTATCAGAAAAAGCAATAATCAATACTCCACAAAAATTTTACGATTTATATTACTACACAAATTTACAAGACAGTGCCATCATTCTTGCCAATCGAAATACGATAGGGATGCCAGTAAACTGGATGGTAAATGACAACGGAAAAGTATTCTTTAGTAAAAACGGAAAAAAAATATTTTTCGGAACGTCTCCCGTGCAGCCTCTTGCGGATAGCACCCTTGTGGAATTTGAAAACGCTAAAGTTGATATTTGGAATTATAAAGATGATTATCTACAGCCAATGCAACTTAAAAATCTGGAAAAAGATCTAAAAAGAAACTATCTGGCTTTAATATATCCTCACGCAGCTCAAAAAAAGGTAATTCAACTTGCGGATGAAAAAATAAATAATGTGGTTTTGGCAGACGAAGGGAATGCAGAATACGCCCTGGCATTTACAGATTATGGGAACCGCATAGAAATACAATGGATAGGGTCAGCTAAACTTAAACTTTATATCGTATCAACTATTAACGGACAGCAAATTAAAATAGCCGATGATATTCGTGGTTTAAGCAGCATTTCGCCGAAGGGAAAATACATTGCCTGGTACAACCGGCCGGATAAGAATTGGTATGCCTATTCTTTACTTACCAGAAAAATGGTTCAGTTAAATAAAGGTTTAGATGTAAAGTTTTATGATGAAGAAAACGATGTTCCGGATGATCCAGCACCGTATGGTTTTTCTACCTGGACAAAAGACGATAAAGAAATACTCATTTATGACCGCTATGATATATGGAGTTTTAACCCCGAATCAGGTACACAAAAAAATCTTACCAAAGGAATAGGCAGAAAGCAAAAAATAACGTTTAGGTACAACAAACTGATTAATGACGAGAAATTTATAGAGCCAACACAAACCTTATTTTTAAAGGCTTTTGATACTAATTCCAAAAAATATGGTTGGTATAAAACCAAAGCAAATAGTACCAAGAGCCCTCAATTGCTATCTTTAACTGGTTACTCTTACTCACAACCCGAACGATCTAAAAATGCTGAAGTGCTGGTGTATGAAAAATCAAATTACAGAGAATCTCCTGATATTTATGTTTCCAAAGGATTTAAGAACGAAGTAAAGCTTAGTTCATTAAATCCACAACAAACAAATTACAATTGGGGAACCGCGGAACTATTTAAATGGAAAACGCCTAAAGGATATAATTCTGAAGGTATATTGTACAAACCAGAAGATTTTGATCCTTTAAAAAAATATCCTTTGATCGTTTATTTTTACGAAAAACTATCTGATGGCCTGTATAATTACATATATCCAGCTCCTACTCCCTCCAAACTAAACATTTCTTATTTTGTAAGTAATGGTTACCTGGTTTTCGCCCCCAATATTAGTTATGAAGCCGGTTATCCGGGAAGATCCGCCGAAGAGTTTGTGAATTCAGGCGTGGAAGAATTAAAAAAAAATAGCTGGGTAAACGGGTTAAAAATAGGTCTACAAGGTCAAAGTTGGGGAGGTTACCAGGTTGCGCATTTGATAACCCGCACTAACATGTATGCCGCAGCCTGGGCCGGTGCGCCGGTTGTTAACATGACATCCGCTTATGGGGGAATAAGATGGGAAACCGGGGTAAACAGGCAATTTCAATATGAAAAAACGCAAAGCCGGATTGGCGCTACATTATGGGAAAAACCTGAACTTTACATTGAAAATTCACCATTATTTAATCTTACTAAAGTGAACACACCTGTTGTAATTATGGCTAATGATGCCGATGGAGCAGTTCCTTGGTACCAGGGAATTGAAATGTTTACAGGCTTGCGCCGATTAGGGAAACCGGTGTGGTTACTAAACTACAATAACGAAGCACATAATTTAGCTTTGCGTCAGAATAAAAAAGATGTTCAAAGACGCGAACAACAGTTTTTTGATCATTATTTAAAAGATAAACCGGCTCCTGTTTGGCTTGAAAGAGGAATTCCGGCAACCGAAAAAGGAAAAACCTGGGGTTTTGATTTGGTTCCAGCAAAAAAATAGACCTTGGTATAAAAACCATTTTTTGATATAGCTTATAATTTACCTGGGATCATCAAATGGAACTTCTAAACCCTTTTTTAAAGTACGAAGAAAAATCAATCATTAATCGTTTTTTCAAGCACTCCGATGTTATAAGCCTTCTCAACAATTTAGATCCTGAAAAATTTTTCTTAACCAATCTAGGTAGTTCGGCTGAAGGACGATCCATAAACCTTGTCAAATTTGGGATTGGTAAAACTCGAATTTTGTTATGGAGCCAGATGCATGGAGATGAGCCTACAGCGACTATGGCACTGTTTGACCTCTTCAATTTTTTACAGGATACAGATGAAAGGGACAATCTGCGCAACTCAATTTCTACTAATTGCACTCTTTTTATTCTGCCAATGCTGAATCCGGATGGTGCTGAAATTTTTACGCGAAGAAATGTCCAGGGAATAGATATAAACAGGGATTTTTTACAAAGACAAACCCCTGAAGGGAAAGTTCTTGCAGCGTGCCGCAATGACGTCAATCCTCATTTTGCTTTTAATTTACATGATCAAAGTACGATCTGGTCGGCAGGAAAAAGCGGTAATCCGGCTACCATTTCACTTCTTGCGCCCGCATTCGACGTGAACTTATCAGTTAATCCGACACGAGAAAAAGCAATTCAGGTAATTTCATCGATTAATAAAGAACTTCAACAGATAATACCGGATCACGTTGGTAGGTTTGCTGACGAATATGAACCCAGGGCCTTCGGGGAAAATTTTCAAAAGGCAGGAACGAGCACCATTCTTATTGAGGCCGGAGGATATGCTGATGATGGTGAAAAGCAATTTATCCGCAAAGTAACCTTTACAGCCATATTGAAAGGTCTGGAAGTTATAGCTTCAAAAGCTTACCTAAACGAAGATGAAACTAATTATTTTTCCATCCCAAAAAACGAAAAACTACATTTTCAAATATTATTGCGCAACTGTAAATTAAATCACAGAGGAAATTCATACTACGCAGACATAGGTTTGGTAGCGGTTGAACGGATAAACGAGGATTTAAAGTCAATTTCTATAACTTATATGATAGAAGATATGGGCGATTTGAGCGGCTTTAATGGCTATGAATGGTATGATGCATCAGGCTTACAGATTACATTAATAAAACCACTGATTTGTCAGCAAAATGCCGATATAATTATTCAGGACGGCATGACCAACATTTTAACAATTGAAAACGGCCGGATTACATGTAAAAACTTTTAATTTACGCCCATCTGTAAAAATTATTATGCTAAAATTTATGCCCTCTGCCCTGCTATTATTACACTTAAGACTTAATCCTTAAATTATAAATGGCTCTTAATTACGTCTGGATAGGTTTTTTTGTGATCGCTTTTGTAGTAGCGCTTATCAAACTGATATTTTTTGGTGATACAACCATTTTTACCAATGTGGTTAGTGGCATGTTTGATAGTGCAAAAACAGGTGCTGAAATTTCTATTGGGCTGATCGGTATTATGACTTTTTGGTTGGGCATCATGAAAATAGGCGAAAGGGCCGGTATGATTACCTTATTTGCCAAAGGCGTAGCACCATTTTTTGGCAAGCTATTTCCGGATGTTCCTAAAAATCATCCGGCTAACGGCTCAATCATCATGAACTTTTCAGCCAATATGCTGGGCCTTGATAATGCGGCGACACCAGTGGGCTTGAAGGCCATGAAAGAATTGCAGGATATAAATCCAGAAAAGGATACAGCCAGCAATGCTCAGATTATGTTTTTGGTACTTAATACAGCCGGCTTAACCCTTATTCCAACATCGGTTATTGCTTTACGGATGGCAAACGGAGCGGCGAACCCGGCAGATATATTTATCCCCTCGTTAATCGGCACTTTTATTTCTTTTATATCAGGAATGATTGCGGTTTCTATTTTTCAAAAAATAAACCTTTTTAAACTACCGGTATTACTATTTTTTGGAGGTTTTATTACATTGATGGCAGGATTATACTTTTGGCTGGGTAATCTTCCGCCAGATCAGATCCAGGTTTTCGCAGGTTTAATGGGTGGAATAATTATTTTTTCGGTTATAATCCTGTTTATAACTTATGGTGCTGCAAAAAAGGTAAATGTTTACGAAGCTTTTATAGATGGGGCAAAAGAAGGCTTTTCTACATCAATTATGATCATCCCTTTTTTAATTGCCATATTGGTCGCAATCAGCGCTTTCCGCACAACCGGTTGCATGGATTATGTAGTTAACGCCGTTGGAAGTCTAGCCGCAGCATGTGGGCTGGATACCTCTTTTGTACCTGCTTTGCCCGTTGGTTTAATGAAAACTTTAAGTGGCGGAGGTGCCCGCGGATTAATGGTAGATGTGATGAAAACCTATGGTGCGGATTCATTTGAAGGCCGCTTGGCCAGTATTATACAAGGATCAACCGAAACTACGTTCTATGTACTTGCGGTTTATTTTGGGTCTGTAGATATTAAGAAACCCCGTTATGCACTAATATGTGGATTAATAGCAGATTTAACCGGATTAATTGCGGCTATTATTCTTGCATATCTGTTTTTTGGACACACAATAAAATAGCTGTTTAATGAAAACAATTGCTTTGATTGCTCACGATGCCCGAAAAGCAGATATGGTATCTTTTGTTAAAGAGCATGATCATATTTTTAAAAAAATGAGTTTGGTGGCCACCGGAACAACAGGTCGGCGGCTTCAGGAAGCTGGTTTTAATGTAGTGTGTAAACTGAGCGGACCACTTGGCGGCGACGCTCAGATTGCGGCTATGGCCGCTGAAGGAAAATTACAGGGAATATTTTTCTTCCGCGATCCACTTGGCAAACATCCTCACGAACCGGATGTGCAAATGCTATTGAGGATTTGCGATGTACACAATGTTCCTCTGGCAACCAACCGGGCAACCGCTATTTATTTGCTTATTGGTATTGATGGCGAGGTAGAAAATCCCGCCAAAAACAAAATTTTAAAATAATAAAAGTATTACACTAATTGTTGTTTTATTGTGATCGTTCTGTATACCTTTAATATAAATAAGGCTTTATGAAACCGCTATAACTATTAATTACCGAAGGCGCTGCATCAATATCTAAATTCATTATCATGACAATCTCAGAGCAAACTTTAAGTCGGTTTTCAACACAACACAAGATCATTAAATATTACATTGACGGTCTTCCGCCGGAAGCTATTTACAAAAGATTAAGTTCTGAAAAATGGTCTATCCACGAGATTATAGCCTATATGTGCCGCTATCAGCATATATTTTTTAGCCGTATAAAGTCTATCGTGAGTGAGGTTAATCCAATGTTTAATATATATAAACCGGATGAAGATCCTGAATTTTCGTTTACCGAATCTAAAACCACCGGATCCCTGTTACATGAAATATATCGTGTAAGGCAAGATATATTAAATGAACTTGACGCCGTAAAACAAGATGCCGGAAGTCTGACAGGGATCCATGAAGTACTTGGCAAGATGGACTTATCTCAATGGATAGAGTTTTTTCTTCTCCATGAATCCAATCAGCTTTTTAAAATCTTTAAGTCCGCAGGCAACTATTGGTCATTTGGAGCCAACCCGGAAAATATCCGTAAAACACCTATGAGAACCCCAATGGATGAATTGGCAGGTTACTAACTAACAGTTCCATCAAAAACATAAGCCGCTAATCCTTTTTTAGCGGCTTTGTTTTGATAAATAAACAGCGAACATTGAATCACTAAAAGAATGGTTTAGTTATCCTAACAAAAAAACATGGAAAACGAATTTTCCTTAAAAGACAAAGTAATCGTTGTAACCGGTGGTACGGGTATTTTAGGCAATTCATTTATTAACGGGATTGCGGAGGCTGGTGCAGCGGTAGCAATTTTAGGAAGAAATGCGGATGTGGCCCATCAACGGGCGGCTAGAATAAATAGTAACGGAGGTAAAGCACTGGCGTTGGTTGCCGATGTAATGGACGAAGTACAATTAATCTCCGCAAAGGAATTGGTATTAAAAAAATACGGCAAAATAGACGGTTTAGTTAATGCTGCCGGAGGTAACAGCCCGGAAGGTGTTTTATTACCGGATCAGGATCTGTTTGATATGAACCTTGATGGCATGAAAAAAGTTATGGATCTCAACGTTTGGGGTACCATTAAGCCGACTCAGATATTCGCGGAAGCAATTGTTAAAACTGCAGGATATGGAAGCATTGTAAATATTTCTTCCATGAATTCTAAACGGGCCATAACCAGGGTATTGGGTTATAATATGGGAAAAGCAGCGGTAGACTGTTACAATCAATGGTTTGCTGTTGAGTTAGCACGACGATATGGTGATCACATTCGGATGAACGCCTTGGCTCCGGGGTTCTTTATCACCGAACAAAATAGAAATCTTCTGACCAAACCCGATGGCGAATTTACAGAAAGAGGAAACCTGGTGATCAATCAAACTCCGTTCAAACGTTTTGGTCATCCGGATGAATTAAAAGGCGCCCTAATTTGGCTTCTGAGTGATGCTTCTAAATTTGTAACCGGTGCGATGATTTGTGTAGACGGCGGTTTTTCCATTTATGGCGGCGTTTAAAGATGAAGGAAAATCAGATAACCGGAAAATTTAAAATGTTGCAGACCATGCGTTGGTACGGCCCGATTGACCAGGTTAGTTTATGGGATATTCGGCAGGCTGGTTGCAGCGGCGTGGTATCTGCCCTGCATCACATCCCAAACGGAGAAGTGTGGCCTGTTGTTGAAATTAAAAAACGGCGGCAGGAAATAGAAGATGCCGGTATGACCTGGGATGTGGTAGAAAGTGTTCCAGTCCATGAAAATATTAAAACGCGTTCAGGCAATTATAAACTATACATAGATCATTACAAAGCCACCATCCGAAATCTTGCTGATTGCGGAATTTATACCGTAACATACAATTTTATGCCCGTTTTAGATTGGACACGTACCGATCTGGCATACGTTCTTACCGACCGTTCAAAGGCCTTGCGTTTTGAAAAAGCAGCTTTGATCGCTTTTGATCTTTATATTCTGAAAAGAGCCGCAGCGAAGACCGATTACACTGCAGAAGAAATGGAACGGGCAAAACTAAAATATCAGTCCATGTCTGCTCAGGAACTACTTGATCTTGAACGTAATATAATTGCCGGTTTGCCGGGAAGTGAAGAATCTTTTACCGTAGAGAATTTTAAAAAGGCATTGAGTAAATATGACGGTGTTACTGCTTCCGATCTTCATGATAATTTGATTTATTTTTTACAACAGATCATTCCGATAGCTGAAGAGTGCAAGATATTAATGGCGATACATCCGGATGACCCACCTTACGGGATCTTAGGTTTACCACGAATACTTAGTACCGCTGTTGATTTTGAAAAGATAGTTAAGGCAGTCCCTTCTTTAAACAATGGCCTGTGTTTTTGTACAGGTTCTTTTGGCGTGAGACCGGATAACGATCTCCCGGAAATCATTAGTCAGTTTTCTGACCGGATACACTTCTTGCATCTCAGGAATACAAAAAGAAATGAGTTTGGGGATTTTTATGAGGATAACCACCTGGAAGGCGATGTAAACATGTACCAGATAGTAAAAGAGTTAATAAAAATGATGCATCTTAGAAAGATCTCAATACCGATGCGGCCGGATCATGGCCATCAGATGCTGGATGATCTTAATAAAAAAACCAACCCCGGTTATTCTGCAATTGGTCGTTTAAAAGGCCTTGCAGAATTAAGAGGATTAGAAATGGGAATAATTGGAAAATATAAAGAATGAATCTTGAAAAAACAGGCTCAACGTTTCTAAACCCAGATTTTTTGCTCTATACAAATCAGGCTAAAAATTTATATCACCGGTATGCAGCGGATCTTCCCATAATTGATTACCACAATCACTTACCTGCGGATGAAATCGCGTCAAATAAAAAATTTCATAGCCTTACGGAGATTTGGCTGAAAGGGGATCATTATAAGTGGCGGGCCATGCGGGCATTTGGCATATCCGAGCAATTCATCACCGGAGTGGCAAGCGACGAAGAAAAATTTTTTCAATGGGCTAACATGGTTCCTTATACCATTCGTAACCCTTTGTTTCACTGGACTCAAATGGAATTATTAAATCCATTCGAGGTAAAAAAATATTTGAATAAAGATTCAGCCAGAGAGATATATACGCATTGCAATGACCTTTTGCAGCAAGACCGCTTTTCAACACGATCATTATTAACACATTTTAAAGTACAAATGGTGGGCACCACTGATGATCCCTGTGACGATTTGGCCGGGCATCGACAACTGGCAAGTGAAGAAAATAGATTTAAAGTTTTTCCAACTTTTCGCCCAGACAAGATTTTAAATATTTCTGATACCGAGGCCTGGTTTTCTTACCTAAACCGGCTTGAGAAGGTTTCAGGCAAAACCATTTCTGATATATCCGGATTACTTTCAACCTTAGAATCAAGGGTTGAATATTTTCATCAAAATGGTTGCCAAATTGCCGATCATGGATTATCTAACATGCCTGGCCATACTGATTTTTCTATTCAGTTAGAACTAGAATTCACTGATTTTGTAACAAATCGTGCAGTATCAAAAAAGTTTTCATCCCCAGATCAATTCACCGGATATATATTGATGGAGCTTTGCCGAATGTATCATACAAAAGGCTGGGTGCAGCAGTTTCATTTGGGTGCCATTCGCAATAACAATTCAAAAATGTATAATGTGATTGGCGCTGACGCTGGTTTTGACTCAATCGGCGACTTTAAACAGGCTCAAAACCTCTCTTATTTTTTAGGTAAACTAACCGAAACAGATCAATTAGGTAAAACCATACTTTATAATCTAAACCCCTCTGATAATGAGGTTTTTACAGCCATGGCAGGAAACTTTAATGACGGGCAAATAGCTGGCAAAATTCAATACGGAAGTGGCTGGTGGTTTCTTGATCAAAAAGACGGTATTGAAAAACAGCTTAATACGTTATCAAACCTAGGGCTCATCAGTACATTTATCGGCATGATCACCGATTCAAGAAGTTTTCTTTCTTATTCCCGGCATGAATACTTTCGGCGTATTTTATGCAACCTATTTGGAAATGAAATGAAAAAGGGCGAATTACCGGATGACGAAAAATGGATCGGAAAGATTATCCGGGATATCTGCTACTACAACGCGGAACGCTACTTCAATTTTACTTTATAGAATGTATCTACAGATGAAAACGTCTTTTTCAAAAAATACAATCAACATTCGGTACTTCATACTCAATATTCCCATTAATGGATAAAGTAGTATGTTTTGGAGAGATTTTACTGCGGTTTACTCTTAATAATACCTGGCTCGAAGATTTAAATATTCCGGTTTTTGCAGGAGGAACGGAGGCCAATGTGGCTTTTGCACTTTCCAAATGGAAAATTCCGGTGAGCTATGTCACCTCCGCACCTAACAACTTTCTTGCTGACCAGATGCTTGCATTTTTAGGTAGTAAAGGAATTGAAACTTCATTTGTCCACCGTTCAGGAGACCGCATTGGCACTTACTACCTTCCTATTGGAGCAGATCTTAAAAACTCCGGGGTTATTTATGATCGCCAACATTCTTCGTTTTGGGATTTAAAACCCGGAATGATTAACTGGGAAAATGTTTTAGAAGGGGCAGATTGGTTTCATTTCAGTGCGGTTTGTCCGGCTTTAAATCCGGATTTGGCTAATGTCTGCCTTGAAGCTTTACAAGCCGCCCGGTTAAAAAATATACTGATTTCTGTTGATCTGAATTACCGTTCAAAGCTTTGGCAATATGGTAAAGAACCATTTGAAATTATGCCGGAACTTGTTCAATACTGTGATCTGGTGATGGGCAACATCTGGGCAGCCAATAAAATGTTAAACATTCCTTTAGAGCAACATTTGCAAAAAAAAGAGCGGAAAGGATACCAGCAACAAGCCAGATTAACTTCAGAATTGATCGTCAAGAATTTTCCGCAATGTAAAATTGTAGCGAACACCTTTCGATTCAGCAACGAAAACCAGGTAAATTATTACGCAGAACTTTATAACGATCAAAAGTTATACAGTTCCGCAGAATATCGTACAGACCAAATAATAGATCAGGTTGGAAGCGGCGACTGTTTTATGGCGGGCTTGATCTATGGATATAAGCATAAATTGGATCAGCAAAGGATAATTGACTTTGCTACCGCAGCAGCGTTTCAAAAACTTTTTATAAAGGGCGATGCGATCACTAAAAATGCTGAGGAAATTAAATTGTCTATAAATAAACTATGAGCTCAAGAGATACAACCTTAAAACTGTTAAAATCTCAGGCCTTGTTGCCGTTGTTTTATCACGACAGTGATTTGATCAGCATTCAAATTGTAAAAGCCATATATAAAGGTGGCGGTAGATTAATTGAATATACCAATCGCGGCAGCAATGCTTTAAAAAACTTTTCTACTTTAAGAAAGCTGGTTAATGATGAACTTCCCGGAATGGAGCTGGGTGTGGGAACGATCCGCACATTAAAGGATGCCGAAAGTTTTGTTGATGCCGGCGCAGATTTCGTTGTTTGCCCAGTAATCAATAAAGAAATTGCCAACCTTATTCATCAGCACCGCTTACTTTGGATTCCCGGTTGCATAACCCCAACCGAAATAGACGCCGCCGAACAAGCAGGTGCATCATTAGTTAAAATATTTCCGGGGAATCTGCTCGGCCCTTCCTATCTATTAGCTATTAAAGAAATTTTTCCTGATTTATTATTCATGCCTACCGGTGGAGTAGAACCTACAATAGAAAACCTTAAAAGCTGGTTTGAGGCCGGGGTGTTTGCTGTAGGATTGGGAAGTAAGCTCATCAACCACGAATGTATAATAGCTGAACAATATGAGTTACTTGAAAAGAGAACCCACGACCTTCTTGCTTTAATCAATACCATAAAACTCAGCGGTAATGTATGAGCAATAAAATCGGTAAATACAGGTTTACAATATGTGCGCTTCTATTCTTTGCCACTACAATAAACTATCTGGACCGGCAGGTTTTAAGCTTGCTCCAACCACTGCTTGCAGAAGAATTTGGCTGGACGAACACCGATTATGCTAATATAGCAGCCTCATTTCAGTTTGTATACGCCATATCCTTGCTATTTGCCGGAAGGTTTATTGATCGTATCGGAACAAAATGGGGATTTGCCATTGCTTTAATTATATGGTCGTTCGGAGCTATTATACATGCGTATGCCGAAGAACTTGGTGCTTATTTTATGCCTCTGGTGGTATTAATAGGATTTACAACTTTTTCTGTTTCAGTATTGGGATTTATTATTGCACGGGCTGTATTGGCTTTTGGAGAAGCAGGTAATTTTCCGGCCGCCATCAAAGCTACCGCCGAATATTTTCCTAAAAAGGAACGTTCCTTCGCGACCGGTATTTTTAATTCGGGTACCAATGTAGGTGCTATAATAGCTCCGATTTCAGTTCCATGGATAGCTTACCATTGGGGTTGGCCCTTCGCTTTTGTCACAATCGGCGCTTTTGGCTTTATTTGGCTAATTTTCTGGCTTATTTTTTACGAGATCCCATTTAAACAAAAGCGACTGAGTCAGGCAGAAAGAGATTTTATTGAAAGCGATTCAGAGCCAATTTTACAAGAAGATTTAACTAAGGCCACAGAAAAAGTCTCCTGGTTTAAACTCCTTAAATTTAAGCAAACGTGGTCATTTGCATTTGGTAAATTCATGACTGACGGCGTTTGGTGGTTCTTCCTTTTCTGGCTTCCTGCATATCTTAAAGCCCAATATGGAATGAGCATAACCGATATTCAAATACCCTTGGTGGTACTTTACAGCATGACCATGTTTGGCAGTATCGGTGGCGGTTATTTTCCAACTTACTTCATTAACAAAGGCATGAAACCTTATGATGGAAGAATGAAAGCCATGCTGATTATTGCAATCTTTCCATTGGTAGTGCTGGCGGCTCAGCCTTTGGGCGTTCATAGTTTTTGGTTTCCGGTCATATTAATCGGAATTGGTGCCTCGGCCCACCAAGCCTGGTCGGCAAATATATTTACAACCGTTTCTGATATGTTCCCAAAAAAAACAGTGGCATCTGTAACCGGTATTGGTGGCATGGCCGGTGGACTTGGTGGTGTACTGATGACCAAATTAGGTGGTTATCTTTTTGACCATTACAAAGCCTTAGGACACATTGAAACAGGCTACACCATTATGTTTACCATTTGTGCCATATCGTATATTATTGCCTGGTTGGTTATGAAATCATTGGTACCAGAAATGAAATTGGTTAAAGTTTAGACCAAACAGCACAAGTGTAATCTCTGCCGATGGCGTTCTTAAAAATGTACAATTATCGAAATTCCTTAATTGGCATTTTCTTGGGACTTTGGCTTATCCCATTTAATCAGTTAACCTATAGGGCAGACTTTATTCCCGCTTGTTAAGGCCTGTTAATAATTTAGATGATTTAAATATTGAGATTTATTTTTTTCCTTGTGTTACTTAAAATTTTTTATTTGTTGATGCAAATATGCCTGACATTAATAAAATCAAATGATCTAAAACTGTAATACTTAACATAAACATAATATTACATAAGTATAAACTTAACATATCTTCGTTTAAAAAAACAAGACATGAAAAAATCCAAGATAAAATTCCTTGGCAAATCTGCCAAAAAACAGATTCAAAAAGAAATTAAAACAAATTTAATCACACACCTGGAAGACTTCGCTAAAAAGTTCAATCAGGATTCAAAAAAATTTGCTAAGGCTATTAAAAAAGGGTCAGACCGGTTATCAAAAAAAATTTCAAAACAACTGAAAATTGACCAATCAATTATTTTACAAGTGGCTGATCAAACAAACACGAACCAAGGCTCTAATCCTGCTTCCGGCAAAAGGTTGAGAACTAACCAGCCCCAGGTTCAGAAACCAACGCGGGGAAATTCACCACAAAGGTCTGTTGCCAAAGTACCTGCTATTCAGACAACTTCTCCCGATAAATTAGTAACTGCTAAAGCAACACCTGTTAGAAAGAGAAGAATTAGCAAGGAAAAAGAAAATGTAGTTTAATCCGGTAAACATTTATTTAAAATTTATTAGGTTGGATGTTTGAAACCGGATTTATAACCCTGGGAAATGAAAACTGATCATTTTAAAAAAAAATTAAACTATCAGTTTCTTAAAAAAATTAATCCTTGTCTCCTTCCTTTTCTTTAAAAAAAGCAGCCCGCACAGGTGTTGGTACTATTGCATCTAAACCTTTAACTGCCTTCCAGATTACTTCGGTAAACTCCAGATCGTTTATACGATCTTCTTTACTAAAATCAAACGTTTCACTTTTTCTCTGCCAGGAGTTTGATGAATTGTTTTTAGCGTTAATATCCGTTTGTAAGGGTTTGGCAATAAATGGTTTTAAATTCGCTTCCTTCGAAAAACACTTCCACATTGGCGTAGCTGCGGCATCATACTGGCTCATAGGTGGAATTCCCAAAATCAGTTCCATAGTTCGCAGCATAGAAGAAGTAGAATACATGGTGTGATCAACAAAACCACGCTTAACAAAACCACCAGCTATGTAAGCCGGAGAGCGGTGCGCATCCACGTGATCAGGGCCGTTCTGAGCATCGTCTTCTAAAATAAAAACGACGCTTTCTTTCCAAATCGGGCTTTTACTAAGGTGTTCTATAAACATACCTACCGCAAGGTCGTTATCCGCCACATGCGCAAATGGTGTTGGCCTGCCAATCTTTAAACCTTCCGTATGGTCATTTATCAAACGCAACGTGTTTAATCTTGGAACAGCGTTTACAGCCAGCAAAGAATCGAAATCACGTTTCCACTGGCCAACACGTGTTGTATCCCGAACGCTTTCGTCCCAACTTGTATAATACGGGCAAAAATTACCCTCCAAAACCGGAATGTTAGGTTTATAATCGTCGGCAAACTCGCCATATGTTCTAAAGCTGACCCCGGCCCTTTTCGCATGATCCCAAATAAAACCGTTTTTATTATTAGCAATCGCACGATTACCTTCTGCATCATATTCTCCTCCCCGGCCACCATAACTGCTTACCCATGTTTTTTCAAGATAATCTGTTGCGTAGGCACCTAAACTCCAGTTATGCCCGTCGGCACTAACTTCACCATCTACATAAAAATTATCTAACAGCACAAATTCACGTGCTAATGCATGTTGGTTGGGCGTAATTTTTTCTCCGAATAAACACAAACTTGTATCCCCATTGCCTTCGGGCATATCACCCAAAACCTGGTCGTAAGTGCGATTTTCTTTAACGATGTAGAACACATATTTTATTGGCGAGGCGTCCCCCACTTTCATTGGAATTGGGTTACCCACTTCGCCAGATGCCAGGAGTTCTTTATTTTTATTATAGGACGAGTTGCTGTAAACCAATTTAGATAATTCGTGTAATTGTGTTGTAGCAGGAGTTTCAATAATACTTAAAGTACCTTTAAACAAGCCACCGATATATTGGATTTCTTCCATTTTTTTGGTATCCCCTTTTTGGTATGCCACATTCATGGCCTTGCTGGAAGGATTTGGCCCATTGGGATTAGCCAAAGAAGTGAATCCTTTCCCATTTGTTACGAAAATTTTCTGGCCTACTACTTTTACAGAGGTTGGATACCATCCTACAGGAATAAACCCTTTACTAGAACTAAAACCCGGTTTGCTAACATCAAAAACAGCAAGACAATTATTATCAGCATTGGCGATAAATAGTGTTTTTTCATCCGTACTTAAAGCCACGCCATTTGTTGTTGAACCGGTAAGTGCATCAGGAAACAATGCGGCATTAAGTGTTTCTAAAACCTTTCTGGATTTAATATCAACCACCGAAACAGAATTGTCATTGGCATTGGCCAGGAAAAGGTATTTACCGTTTTTGGAAACGCAAAAATCATTGGGATTACTTCCTACTTTAACTTCAGACTGGATTTTGTTTGAAGCAGTGTTATAAACCTGTATTTTACCACCTCCCCAACTTGAAATATAAAGCTCTTTTTTATCCGGCGAAAGCTGACATGTATAGGCTTCGGCACCCAAAGCAACCTGTTGAAGAATCTTTTTTGTTTTGAGATCAACAACGTATAAAGAATTATTTTCTTTTGTGGTGACATAAAGCAAGTTTTTAGCATCATCAATATCAAGCCCGGTAGGTGATATTTTTACGGGCCAGGGTTTGCCCAGAATAATACTGTCTTTCAAAACCAATTTACTATTTAGCACCGCGTATTTTAGGATACAATTGTCGTTGCCGCCTGAAGCGTATAAAAACTTGTCATCATCGCTAAACTTTAAACCGACAAATGATTTACCAATAGTAACATTGTCTATCACTTTTTCAGTTTTAACATTAATTAACTGTAGGGATTGCGTGCTTTGCCCGTTATTTGTTATGGCCATCAGCTTTTTAGAATTTGAAACAGTTATATTCAACGGCAAATCTCCAAGCGGCAGACTTTTACCTGCCGGAGTAAGGCTCCATCCGTTGGGAAGTTGGATACGCTTATCTGTCAAATCCTTAATACTTTGAGAATAAAGCACAGTCTGAAGGCCCATCAGGCAAATAATTAGTATAGATTTTTTCATTGCAAAAGGTATGAGATGTGGGATATTAAAAATATTAATGCGGTTTTTTATAATGATCTGCCCTGGCGTCATCTTCATC
>JACMND010000128.1 GCA_014378705.1 Pedobacter sp.
GCTAACAGGCGTTTTGTAAGTATTCCTTCCATTGATGATCAGGGACAAAGTGCCGGCAAGATTGCGGTTGAAATAAGAGTAGACAAAACCGGTGAAGTGATTTTTGCCCGTGCGGGTGCCCGCGGAACTACGTTATCAGACCTTAAACTTTGGCGAAAGTGTGAAGCTGCCGTATTGGGTGCGAAATTAAACCGTCTTGAATCCGCACCAGAAGTTCAGATCGGTGTGGTTATGTTTAATTTTAAGGTAAAGTAAGATAGCTCCACTAATCTTAAAATGGATTACCAGCAAACTATCCAATACCTGTACTCCCGATTGCCCATGTTTAGCAAAATAGGGAAAGACGCTATTAAACCAGGATTAAATAACATTATCCGTTTTTGCGATATCCTGGGAAATCCTCATCATAAATTCAGATCCGTTCATATTGCCGGGACAAACGGCAAAGGTTCAACTTCGCACATGCTTGCCGCAATTTTACAGGTTGCTGGTTATAAAACCGGTTTGTACACTTCTCCGCACTTACGAGATTTTCGTGAAAGGATCCGTGTAAATGGTGAAATGATCAATAAGAATGGTGTTGTTCATTTTGTTAAATCCCATAAAGAGCAGATAGAACAGATAGAACCTTCTTTTTTTGAAACAACGGTTGCAATGGCTTTTGATCACTTTGCTAAAGAAAAGATTGACATTGTTGTTGTAGAGGTAGGATTAGGCGGCCGTCTGGATTCTACCAACCTTATTACACCTTTGCTGTCGGTAATTACAAATATAAGTTTAGATCATACAAACATTTTAGGAAACAATCTTCAAATGATTGCTTCCGAAAAAGCAGGAATTATTAAACCAGGGGTTCCGGTTATTGTAGGGGAAAAACAAAAAGAGGTTGAAAATCTTTTTATTACCAGGGCATTAGAAAATAAATCTTCAATTATTTTTGCATCAAATGAGTGGGAAATTGAGCATCAAGAGCCGAGCGTTAAAAGAGAAATCTCAGAACCTAACGTAATTCTAAAACTTTTACCTGTAAACATCACAGCCAAATCATCAGATTCTCAAATTTTTAAAACTTCAGATCAACTTTTCCTGGATCTTACCGGATCGTATCAACTTAAAAATTTAGCTACCGTTTTGAGTGCCGTCAATGGATTAATTTCTCAAGGATTTGTGATTACTGAACAGCACATTAAAACGGCCTTAAGGCAAGTGTCTTACTTAACAGGTTTAATGGGCCGCTGGCAAACCATAAGTTTAAACCCTTTAATAATCTGCGATACCGGGCATAATGAAGAAGGGATCAAAGCGGTGTTAAGCAATATCGCCGGTACACCATATAAAAAACTGCACATGGTAATCGGAATGGTTAAAGATAAAGATATCAGAAAAATTCTTTTGCTACTTCCTAAAGAGGCCAGCTATTATTTCTGTCAGCCGGATATACCCAGAGCTAAAAATGCCGAAGAGCTTTACTCAGAAGCGAATGAAAATCAATTAACTGGTAAAGTGTTCAGTTCGGTTAAATTAGCTTTAGCCGCTGCAAAAGAGACAGCTCAGGATGATGATCTGATTTTTGTAGGAGGAAGTACTTTTGTAGTGGCAGAAATAGTGTAAAAAAATCAATAAATTATTTTCTTTTAATTGCAGTTACCCTGGTGCCTTCTCTTGTCATGGTTTCAAAAATAATTTTGGTTGCGGATAAACGGCTTACAAGAAAGGGGAATTCTCTTATTTTGCCTTCCGGCAGATTCTCTCTATATCGAATCATATTTTTATCAGTCCGGTAGGTCCCGGAAGAAAGCACACTCCCGTTCCAAACAATTTGAACCTGGTTATTACTTTTAAATTCAATGTAAGGTTTAGCCAATTCCAGGTCTTGAACAGTTGTGCTATCTTCAGATTGCCGGTTCAAATTTTCAATCTGGACATAATCCCAAACCCCAAGCAAATCAACTTTTTTTACTTTAACTGAACAGCTTATAAACACTAAACAAAAACACAAAATGATTAAAAGCCTCATTGTTAATTTATTAAAATTGAACAGCCCAGCTTAAATATCATGTTAAACTTTACTGACTATTATTGTTCGGTTGTATTAGTTTTTACCGGATTATCGCCAAATTTTTTCCACAAGAAATAAACAGGCACTCCCAGAAAAACAATAAAAAGCCCTCGTCCACAGGTAGTTGGCTTGTAAATTAATAGTACAACACAAATTGCTCCGGCCAGTAAAATATACAAGGCAGGCAAAACCGGATAACCAACCGCTTTGTAGGGGCGCTCTGCATCAGGCCGGGTTTTTCTTAAAATAAACAGACCGATAATGGTTACCATATAAAATAAGAGAGATGAAAAAGTACAATAATCCAGAAGATCCCCATACGTTCCGGAAAGACA
>JACMND010000129.1 GCA_014378705.1 Pedobacter sp.
TATGGTATTCCTTCCGGTCGTTTGTTGCGGGTTATTCCGGTTTTTTCTGTAGATCCTGAAAAAGCATGGGGTTATAGTGAAGAAACGAAACCCATGCTGAACACGTCACATGGTCAGGTTCCCTGGGATGACCAGCATCACCTTGATTTATCTCAAACGAATGGCGATACCGATGGCCGCTGGTTGTTTGCGAATGCCAATAATACTCCGCGTGTAGCACGAATAGATTTAAAAACTTTCCGTACAACCGAGATAATAGAAATTCCGAATAGTGCCGGAAATCATTCGTCACCATTTATTACAGAAAATACGGAATATGTAGTTGCCGGTACGCGTTTTAGCGTTCCGCTGGATAATGCAAATGGTGATGTTCCGATTGACACTTATAAGAAGAATTTTAAAGGAACAATCAGTTTCATAAGTGTTGCACCAACAGATGGAAATATGAAGATCGCGTTTCAGCTTGTTCTGCCGGGAATGAATTTTGATTTGAGTCATAGCGGGAAAGGGCCGAGCAGCGGTTGGTTCTTTTTCAGCACCTACAACTCTGAACAAGCGCATACGCTGTTGGAAGTTAACGCATCAAAAAACGATAAAGATTATATACTGGCTGTTAACTGGAAAAAGGCTGAAGAAATAATGAAAGCCGGTAAAGGGAAAAAGCAGACGGTAAAATATGCGCACAACAAATATGACGAATCAACTCATACCGCCACATCGAAAATGGAAACCGAGGTAACTGTTATAGATGTGAAGGATTTCCCCGGAATCGCTTATATGATTCCCTGCCCGAAATCCCCGCATGGAGTAGATGTTGATCCATCCGGCGAATACATAGTAGGAAGCGGAAAATTGGCCGCTTTAATTCCCGTATTTTCTATGAGTAAGATAAGCAAGGCCATTGCTGATAAAACTTTTGATGGAAGCTATGGTGGAATACCCGTTCTGAAATACGAATCTGCTTTATTTGGCGAAGTTAAAAAGCCGGGTTTGGGTCCGTTGCATACTGAGTTTGATGGGAAAGGAAATGCGTACACCACGTTTTTTATCTCTTCGGAGATTGTTAAATGGAACATTAAAGACCTTAAAGTAATTGACAGGCAGCCAACTTATTATTCCCCAGGACATTTAAGTATTCCGGGTGGCGATACGAAAAAACCTTTTGGAAAATATCTGATCGCTTATAATAAAATTACCAAAGACAGGTTTTTGCCAACAGGCCCAGAACTTGCGCAAAGTGCCCAGTTATATGATATAAGCGGCGAAAAAATGAAGTTGTTGCTGGATTATCCGACTATTGGTGAGCCCCATTACGCACAAATGATCCCTGCGGAAAAGATTGTAAAAAACTCCGTTAAGATTTTTAAACTGGAGGCAAACAAGCACCCATTTGTATCCATGGGAGAAAAGAAATCCAATGTTGTACGCGAAGGGAACAAAGTACATATTTACATGACAGCCATGCGTTCACATTTTTCGCCGGATAATATTGAAGGCGTTAAGCTAGGCGATGAGGTGTATTTTCACGTTACCAATTTGGAGCAGGATTGGGATGTACCACACGGATTTGCGGTAAAGGGGGCGTTAAATGCCGAGTTGTTAGTTATGCCGGGTGAAACGTCAACCTTAAAATGGGTTCCACTAAAGATAGGGATGTACCCAATCTATTGTACCGATTTTTGCAGTGCCTTGCATCAGGAAATGTCAGGTTATGTGCGGGTTTCGCCAAAAGGATCAAACGTTCCAATATCGTTTAGTTTAGGTAAGAATTCGGCTGCGGGCGATTCACTCTTAAAAAAATAATGAAGTATCCAAAAGGCTGATCAAACGGCCTTTTGATTTTTTAAACTTGTATTATCAAATTGAAAATTGAAAAATTGCTCGGAGTAAAATAATTCCGGCATTAGTAAAAAACCCGATTTTATCGGGGAATTGAACGCATAGCGGAACTGAATTATTTAACGGTGTTGTTTATATCATCGATGATGTACTTATACCTCCGGTTAATAAATAAATTATTTAATATCGGGCTGTTTATTTTTAGTTAGATGCCTGACCTTAATTAGCAGGTTACTGTTTTACTGTTATGCAGAAAAACCAGAATACAAACTTTAATGTTTGTATTCTGGTTTACTCGTTACGATACTCTAATGAAAAATTACAAATTAACAAGCATTGGCAGGATAATTACTCTCTTGTGCGGATTGTCTCTTTTTGTCGTTTTATTCGTCCCCTTATGGCAGATAGAACTGGAAGCTCCTCAATATCCCGAGGGACTTAAACTAATCATGCATCCGCATAAGTTGTCTGGCAATGTGGATATTATTAATGGGCTTAACCATTATATCGGTATGAAAACCCTGCATACCCAAGATTTTATTGAATTTACCATTTTGCCATACATCATCAGTTTTTTTGCTGTTTTCTGCCTGTTGGTTGCCTTTATAAACAACCGCCGATGGCTGGTTGTATTGTTTACCTCCTTCTGTATTTTTGGAATTTTAGCAATGGCTGATTTTTATAGGTGGAACTACGATTACGGACACGATCTTGATCCGAACGCCGCTATCCAGGTTCCCGGAATGTCTTACCAGCCGCCACTTATCGGTTACAAGCAACTATTAAATTTTGGAGCTTATTCCATTCCACATATCGGTGGTTGGATATTTATTTCTGTAGGATTGTTATTATTGGGTGTGGTAATTATGGAGTTCAGGAAAAAAACAAAACTGCTTTCTGCCGATCTTACAAAAACCGTAATGGCCACCTCAATTGTGTTTCTAACTTTTTTTAACTCCTGCAGTAGCGGTCCGCAGCCAATAAAGATTGGCAAAGATGCTTGCAGTTTTTGTAAAATGAGCATAGCCGATAATCGGTTTGGGGCTGAGATTGTGACAAAAAAGGGTAAAGTTTTCAAGTTTGATGACATGCATTGTTTGCTTGAATTCAAAAAATTGAATAACGATGCCGATATAAAAGAAACGTACGTTGTTGATTTTTATGAACCACATGAGCTTGTAGAATCTTCAAAAGCCTTTTTTTTTAAAAGTGACGAATTTCGTTCGCCCATGGCCGGAAACGTGGCCGGCTTTAGTGATGCGAACAGTTTAAAAAAAGCCGGTCAGAAATTTAGCGGGAAGGCTGTTGACTGGGCAACGTTAGTAAAGCCATAATAATCGGTTTTTACATTTTTGCTATCGTTTTGAGATCATATAAATACTCATTTTTAGGAAAGGAATTTTAATCATGAAAATGAAGACCGCCTGTATCATACTTTTAATCTTCACTGTAAAATTAGCCGAAAGCAAAACAATTCTTGTTGGAAAATCAAGGACCGTAAAAACCATTCAGAAGGGTATTGACCTGGCAAAAAGCGGTGACACGGTTTTGGTTGATGCCGGAACTTATAAAGAAAGAAATATCCTTTTACAAAAGTCAATCGTTTTAAAAGGCGTTGATTTTCCAGTGCTTGACGGCGAAAATAAATATGAAATTATTTCTGTAAAAACCCGTAACGCAAGCATACAAGGTTTCAGGTTGCAGCATAGCGGTCGTTCTGAAATGCGGGATATAGGTGCAATAAATATCTACGACAGCTACAAGGTTACCGCGATCAATAACATTTTGGACGATACCAATTTCGGCGTTTATATCCAAAACAGTAAAAACTGTACCATAAAAAACAACTTTATAACTGCTTACGGTAAAAATGAAGTTCAGAGTGGGAATGGCATCAATGCATGGCGCTGTGATAGTTTGCTGATAATTGGAAATACAATTAAAGGCCACCGCGACGGGATTTATTTCGAATTTGTAACCGAATCTTTAGTTTGGGGGAACATCAGTACAAAAAACATCCGTTACGGAATCCATTTTATGTTTTCGCACCATGATACGTATATCGGAAATGTTTTTGAAGATAATGAGTCAGGCGTAGCGGTAATGTACACCAATCATATCCAGATGTACAATAATCATTTTTTAAACAACTGGGGAGCCGCCGCTTATGGTATTTTATTAAAAGACATTACCGACAGCGATATTTCAGGAAACCATTTTACGAAGAATACGGTCGGGATACACATGGAGGGATGCAGCCGGATCAACTTGCACAGTAATTCTTTTTATGATAACGGTTGGGCGGTAAAGATCCAGGCCAGTTGTGATAATAACGATTTTCGTCACAATAATTTTAGCAATAACACTTTTGATATCGGAACAAATGGCTCGCTGGTGCTAAATACTTTTAACGGTAACTATTGGGATAAATACGAAGGATATGATCTTAACCGGGATAAAACCGGTGATGTAGCCTATCATCCGGTAAGTATGTATTCAATGATTATTGACAGTAACCCGGCAGCGCTGATGCTTTTTAGAAGCCTGATCGTTTCCTTGCTGGATAAAAGCGAGAAGGTATTGCCCGGCGTTACACCCGAAGAGTTGAAAGATAAAATACCGTTAATGAAAAGTTTGCCTTTATGATTATTGGAAAAAACATTACAAAAAAGTTTGGCAAATTTAAAGCACTAGACAATGTGTCGGTTAAGTTTGATAAAGGAGAATGTATTGCGTTATTAGGGCCAAACGGAAGCGGTAAAACAACGCTGATTAAATCGATACTTGGCATGGTGGTGCCGGATAGCGGAACCATTCACTTTGATGAGCAGGATATTTTACATCAATGGCTATACCGCAATCAAATTGGCTATATGCCTCAAATTGGACGTTATCCGGAGAACATGACCATCGCCCAGGTAATGGATATGATGAAAGACATCAGAACGACCGGCCATGTCAAATTTGATGAAGAACTGGTAAAAAGTTTTGGGTTAGATAAAATATTGGATAAACGGATGCGTACCTTATCAGGTGGCACAACACAAAAAGTAAGTGCGAGCCTGGCCTTTCTTTTTAACCCGGATGTATTTATTTTAGATGAACCTACTGCCGGACTTGATCCGCTATCTTCTGAACTGCTCAAACAAAAGATCATCAAAGAGAAGCAAAAAGGGAAACTCGTCCTGATCACTTCGCATATTTTAAGCGAGTTGGATGATCTGATTACTGAAGTATTTTACATGCAGGAAGGTCAGCTATTGTTTCATAAAAAGCTCACCGCGTTAAAAGAAGAAACCGGGGAATCTAAACTCTCAAAAGCGATTGCCAAAATAATGAGCGGACAACCGGCATGAAAAATATTTTAAAATATGTAATTGTTGACATTGTCCAGAATAAAATCGTTCTGGTTTATACCTTTTTACTGCTGCTAATTTCCTTAAGCGTTTTTAATCTGGAAAGTAACTCAGCAAAAGGGCTACTTAGTTTACTAAACATCATACTGATCATTGTTCCACTAATCTGCATCATATTTTCTACAATCTACATTTACAACAGTTCCGAATTTATTGAACTGCTGGTTAGCCAGCCGATTAAACGCAAAGCAATATGGTTAAGTATATTCTGGGGTTTGGCTGCTTCTTTATCTCTGGCTTTTTTTATCGGCGCAGGCATCCCAATCCTGCTTTATCATGCTGATGCGACTGGATTTATGATGATTGCGATGGGTCTTTTTTTAACCATTGTCTTTGTCAGCATCGCGATGCTTGCTGCCGGGTTAACACGTGATAAGGCCAAGGGTATCGGCCTTTCTATTTTGCTATGGCTTTTCTTCTCACTGATATTTGACGCGATTGTATTATTTCTCCTGTTTCAATTCCAGGATTACCCGCTGGAAAGGATCATGGTCTTTTTAAGTTTTCTGAATCCAATTGATCTAAGCCGTATTCAAATATTATTGCAAATGGATATTTCCGCTTTGATGGGGTATACAGGAGCGGTGTTCCGTGAATTTTTTGGAAACAGCCTGGGCATTTCACTTTCATTTGCAGGGCTGATTATCTGGATTTTAATCCCCTTAATTTTTTCTTTAAAAAAATTTAAAGCGAAAGATCTTTAAGTTGCCGCTGACGGGGTTAAAATTCCAACACAATTATATTTAGTAAGATTTGGCGGGTTAGAATGACGAAGATCATTAATTGAATGTGATTGCCGTCATATATTCTGCTAACAAAATTCCGCTTATTTGTGACTAAATAAGTTTTATGAGCCACACATTTCACATTCCCGTTTTAGGGTTATGTTATTCTGTTGATACGCCAATGAAAGTGGCTAAATTCGGAATTTCCTCGGTTGCTTCCATTGTTGATGATATGCTAATAGAAAGAATGAGAAAATTTCATTCTGAAAAAAGGAATAAGCCTTTCTATTCCATAGAAACTAAAGAACCGGATAGCAGGGCAAGGCGGATTATGGCCTATTTAAACCTTATGCAGAAAATTGTACAGGAAGATTTTGAGATATTAAGAGATTCTCCTTTTGAACCTCTTTCAGATATAACCCGTTATTTTCAATTGCTACCGGATACCTCTGAATTAAAAACCCGTTACCGGGAAATGCTTGACGAACCGGATGAGTGTATAAAATCCTGTTTGCAGCAAAGTTTACGCCGGGATATTACCGTAGGATCAATAGATGTAAACATCATGTCTAAAGTCGACAAACTTAATTTGTCTGTTGATAAAGAACCCTTACTGGATGAAAACAGTGATGCTCTGTCTGCCCTTCGCGGTTTTGCTAATAGCAATTTAAAGTCTGCAGTGATTCTTTCTGCCGGTATGAACCCCCGTTTATACAGTTATCTGGAAAAATTTAACTGTTTTTTGCCTGATAAGGAAGGTAGACTTGAGAAAAAAGTCATACTAAAAGTAAGTGATTTTCGGTCAGCATATATACAAGCTAAGTTTCTGGCTAAAAAAGGCATTTGGGTATCAGAGTTCAGGATTGAATCAGGCTTAAACTGTGGCGGCCACGCATTTGCGACAGAAGGATTTTTGCTCGGACCTATTTTGGAAGAATTCAAGATAAGAAAAGAGGAAATGATTGCCGAGCTTTTTTCAATTTATCAAGCAGGGCTGGAAGCAAAAAATATTATCATTGCCGTTCATCCGGATATGCGGATTAGTGTACAGGGAGGAATTGGTACCGCAGAAGAAAACTCCTTTTTGCTCGATTATTATCATATGGATGCAACCGGTTGGGGAAGTCCATTTTTGCTTGTCCCTGAAGTAACCAATGTGGACAATGAAACTTTACTTAATTTGGTACAAGCTACCAACGATGATTTTTATATAAGCGGATCATCGCCCTTAGGCATTCCTTTTAATAATTTCAAAAAAAGCTCAGCAGAAAAACAACGCCTTGAACGGATAGAAAAAGGCCGCCCGGGAAGCCCCTGTTCTAAAAAATTTTTGGTTTCAAATACAGAGTTTACTGCTGAACCTATTTGTACCGCTTCACGCGAGTACCAGAATCTTAAAATAAAACAATTAAAAGCAGAAGATTTAACCGAAGCAGATTTCCAGTCCCGCTTTGATTTAATTGTTGAAAAAATCTGCCTTTGCGAAGGTCTTACAACTTCTGCTTATCGTAAAAATAACATGCTTAAGGCCAAAGAGAATGCGGCGGTAGCCATTTGCCCGGGCCCGAATGTAGCTTACTTTTCATCTATTTTTACTTTAGATGAAATGGTAAAACATATCTACGGAAAGCTGGATTTGCTTCCCAAAACCATGCGACCAAATATGTTTATTAATGAACTGAACTTATATATTGATTACCTTAAAAAAGATATTGAAACTCATTTGAATGAATTAAGCGATAAAAAAGCGAAGTACATCAATAAATTTAAAGATCAGTTGCAACAGGGGATTTCTTATTACAAAGGGTTGATCCCCCAACTTAACAATCAGACAGACAGTTATCTTTTAAAAATGAAAGCTGAACTTCTGGATGCAGAACAATCTCTAGAAAAAATCTGGAATAAAGAAGGAGTTTTAATTTAGCTTTATTTGTTCATTACACAGAAATTGATGCCATGCCAGTTCATACGTTTACTCTAACTCCATGCTACCATTGTGGAACCGATTGTGAAGAAAATACTTTTCATGCTGATGATAAAAGTTTTTGCTGCGCAGGCTGCTTGGGAGTTTATCGGATACTAAACTCAAACAACCTTTGTAATTATTACAAATACAATAGCACACCCGGCCAAGCTAGATCCGTTAAGCCACAGCATTTTGAATATCTTGATGAACAAACCATCATTACCCAACTTGTCGATTTCCAGGATCAGGAATTAACCGTTATAACATTTTATATTCCTTCCATTCATTGCAGTTCATGTATTTGGTTGCTAGAACATTTGCATAAGCTGGATAAAGGTGTAATTGGCTCACGCATTGATTTTCTTAAAAAAGAAGTGATGATTACTTTCCGTCATGCGGAAATATCATTAAGAATGCTGGTTGAACTTCTCACGTCCATCAGTTACGAGCCGATGATCAGTTTGCAGGATGTGATTAAACAAAAGAAGAATTCGGTAAATCGTAATCTGATAAAAAAGATTGCTGTAGCTGGATTTTGTATGGGAAACGTGATGCTGTTCAGTTTTCCTGAATACCTGGGCATGTCAGTTTTTGATCAAGGTTTTAAAAGCTTATTTAGCTGGTTAAACCTTGCATTCGCTATTCCGGTAACCTTTTATAGCGGGCGTGATTTTTTTATCTCGGCGTACAATGGGCTAAAAAATAAAATGTTTAACCTGGACACGCCACTCGCTTTAATCATCGCGGTTTTATTTTTAAGAACAGCTTTTGAAGTTTTAACGCGAACAGGGCCAGGTTTTACGGATACCTTAAGCGGCCTGGTCTTTTTACTATTAATGGGAAGATGGGTTAAACAAAGAACCTATGATCATTTGTCTTTCGAACGCGACTACCGTTCTTATTTTCCGGTGGCCGTTACGGTGATCAGCGATGGCAGAGAAAAGCCAGTTTCCATTAACGAATTGGTAGTTGGCGATAGAATACTTATCCGCAACAACGAAATTATTCCGGCAGACAGTATACTGATGAAAGGCAATGGATATATTGATTTTAGTTTTGTAACCGGAGAATCTGCGCCGGTAGATAAAGTTTTGGGTGAGATAGTATATGCCGGGGGCAGACAATTAGGAGAAGTTATAGAGATGGAAGTTGTAAAACCTGTTTCTCAAAGCTATCTAACCCGCTTATGGAACAATGACACATTCGCCGCAACAGATAATAAGATCCGAAATTTTAACGACAGCATAGCCAAATATTTTAGTATGGTAGTTTTTATATTGGCTTTTGGTTCTGCTTTTTATTGGATATATCTGGACAATACCGATAAAGCCTGGGCCGCATTTACCGCCGTGTTAATTGTCGCTTGTCCGTGTGTTCTTGCTTTAAGCACTCCGTTTACACTTTCGGCAGTACTGGGTATTTTTGACAAAAACCGTTTTTACTTAAAAAATACAGACGTTGTAGAACAACTTGCAAGAATTGATACGATGGTTTTTGATAAAACCGGGACCATTTCAACACCTCAAGAACTTGATTTATCTTTCTCAGAACACTTAACCGCAGAGAATAAAAACCTGATTGCTTCTTTGGCCCGAAACTCAATGCACCCGCTTAGTCGTGAAATTATTAAATGGCTCCGGGTAAGTTCTTATTCTGAGGTATCATATTTTCAGGAAATTCCTGGTAAGGGAATATCAGGTTTTGTAAACGGACGGTTTGTGCAATTGGGAAGCACACTGTTCATTAATGCAGCACCGGATTCAGACACCAATACATCCACTGTGCATATAACCATTGATGAAAAATATGCTGGTTATTTTGGTTTTAAACAGCAATGGCGGCCGGGTTTAAAAAATCTGATTAACAATCTAAAAAATCGGTTTAATCTGCATGTTATTTCCGGTGATAATGAAAACGACAGGAATGACCTGAGCCAGATTTTTTCACATCAGAGTTCGGTAAACTTTGCTCAAAGTCCGCAGGATAAACTGGAGTACATCCAAAATTTACAGGTTTCCGGCAGCAAGGTGATGATGCTTGGAGATGGCTTGAATGATGCTGGTGCATTGAGGCAAAGCGATTTGGGTGTGGCTGTTACCGATAATATAAACAATTTTACCCCCGGCTGTGATGCCATACTTGATGGCTCATCTTTAAATAAACTTCCTCAGTTTATCAGGCAATCTAAAGATGCACTCACTACGATAAAAAGAAGTTTTATTGTAGCTGCTACTTATAACCTGATAGGGGTTTTCTTTGCCGTACAAGGTATTCTCTCACCGCTAACTGCCGCGGTGCTGATGCCGCTTAGTACCATTACCATCATTACTTTTACAAGTGTGGCTACTCGTTTTTATGCACGTAGAAATCAATTGATATGAATATTATTTATTTTCTTATCGGATGCAGTATTGTGATGGCGCTATTTTTCCTTGCCGCTTTTTTCTGGTCGTTAAAAAACGGGCAGCATGATGATATGCATACACCGGCTATCCGGATCCTTTTTGATGATGATAAACCAGAGGATAACGAAAATTAAAGATTTATAGCAAATGTTTTAAGAATCAGGTTGAATGCAATGAAACACATAACCAGGTTAAATAAACCTGATAGAGTGAAAAGCCCACGATTTTTATCGTGGCTTGAAACGTATAGCAGGACCGAACCAACCCAAAAGCTTCTGTATTTGCTTTACAGAATAATCTCAGATAAAATAAGCCTCCTTTTTAGTGACGAAGATCAGGTTTTTATACAACCCGTATCACGTGTCATCGTATTGTCTCCCCTTAATTTTACACTCATTAACCATTCCACAAAACCTTCTTATGAAGCTTGAGAAATTTAATTACGATAACAAAACAGTACGGAACTTCGCAGTAGCCACCATAGTGTGGGGTATAATCGGTATGACGGTAGGACTGATCGTTGCCCTGCAATTAATTAAGCCGGAAGCGAACATGGGTTCACAGTATACAACTTTTGGAAGAATAAGGCCTCTACATACCAATGCGGTGATATTTGCCTTTGTTGGCAACGCTATTTTTATGGGTGTTTATTATTCGTTGCAGCGTTTGCTAAAAGCCAGAATGTTCAGTGACCTGCTTAGTAAGATCCATTTTTGGGGCTGGCAGTTAATAATCGTTTCAGCCGTAATAACCCTTCCGCTCGGATTAACTACTTCGCACGAATATGCGGAATTGGAATGGCCGATTGATATTGCCATTACTTTAATCTGGGTTGTTTTTGGAATAAATATGTTTGGTACGATAATTAAAAGGCGTGAAAGACATATGTACGTGGCTATTTGGTTTTACATTGCCACTTTTGTTACGGTTGCGGTATTGCACATTGTAAACTCTGCCCAACTACCGGTTTCTTTGTTTAAAAGCTATTACGTGTATGCCGGAGTGCAAGACGCCCTGGTACAATGGTGGTACGGGCATAATGCAGTTGCTTTTTTCCTAACCACGCCTTTTTTAGGAATGATGTATTACTTTCTTCCAAAAATGGCCAACCGGCCTGTCTACTCCTATAAGCTAAGTATCCTGCATTTCTGGTCTCTTATTTTCATTTATATCTGGGCCGGGCCACATCATTTGCTTTATACATCCTTGCCGGGATGGGCTCAATCTCTGGGAATCGTTTTCTCCATCATGCTGATTGCACCAAGCTGGGGCGGAATGATCAATGGTTTACTAACGCTGCGTGGTGCCTGGGATAAGGTTCGTGATGATGCCATTTTAAAATTTATGGTTGTGGGATTAACAGCCTATGGCATGGCCACTTTTGAAGGCCCGATGTTATCTTTTAAACAAATAAATGCCATCGCTCACTTTTCTGATTGGATTGTGGCCCACGTGCACGTTGGTGCTTTGGGATGGAATGGGTTTTTAACATTTGCTATTCTTTACTGGCTCATCCCGAGAATATATCAAACTGAACTTTACTCTAAGAAGCTGGCTTCATTTCACTTTTGGGTTGGCACATTAGGGATCCTGTTTTATGCGGTTCCAATGTATTGGGCAGGTTTCACACAAGGGTTGATGTTAAAGGAGTTCTCTGCGGAAGGTTTATTAAAATATCCGGCATTTTTAGCGACAACGCTTCAGATTATCCCGATGCATATTTTGAGGGCTATCGGAGGAACGCTATACCTGGCAGGTGTCATTGTGATGACTTATAACCTGTATAAAACCATGAAGAAAGGTAAATTATTAGCTGAAGAACCTGCGGAAGCCATGGCCTTAACAGTTGATTTTATACCCCATGCATCAGATAATACCATCCATCGTGCACTTGAACGCCGCCCGATTCAATTTATGATTTTAGCGCTTATCGCCATATTAATAGGCGGGATGGTAGAAATGATGCCCACTTTTATGATCTCATCCAACATCCCAACTATTGCCAGTGTAAAACCTTACAGCCCGCTGGAACTTCAGGGCAGGGATATTTACATTCGTGAGGGTTGCGTAAACTGCCATACCCAAACAGTTCGTCCTTTCAGGTCAGAAACAGAACGTTATGGAGAATACAGTAAGGCCGGTGAATATGTATATGATCATCCGTTTTTATGGGGATCAAAACGTACAGGTCCGGATTTGCAGCGAGTAGGGGCAAAGTATTCTAACGCATGGCATTTTAATCACATGATGGACCCAACTACCATGACACCCGGGAGTATTATGCCTCCATATCCGTGGTTAATTGAGCAAAAACTGGATACAAGCACAACGGCTTCAAAAATTTTAGCAATGCAAAGTTTAGGCGTTCCTTATGATAAAGATTTTGCACTAATGGCAAATGTTGAACTTAAAGCGCAATCTGAAATGATCTCTCAGAATTTAGCCGGAGAAAATATTAAAGTTAAGAGTGATCGTGAGATTATTGCCGTCATTGCTTATTTGCAACGCCTTGGTATTGATATAAAGGTTAATAAAACAGCTAACAAATAATGAGTTAAAGGTTTTGGATTTTGAGTGCCATATACGCACAACCTTGAACCCGCAACTCACAACTTAAAAACCATGTTCAGACAATTTATTGATAAAGTAAACGGGGGTGATGTTTATTTAATCGCCTCGCTGCTAATGTTCTTTATTTTTTTTATCGTGATCACCTTATTGCTGGTCAGGATGAATAAGAAGCACATAAAATACATGAGTAATCTCCCTTTAACCGATGATAAAAAAGATCCCGATGAAACTCATTAACTCTATCGCAGCCTTTGTGCTATTCACATTTCCTGTTCTCGCACAAGAGAAAGTAACACCCTCTGTCGACGGAAATTATTACATCAATATTCTTATTGTGGCTTTTATTATAGCGGCCGTATTGCTGTTGATTTTCGCCTCAGTTTTACTAAATACTTTTAAAGTATTAACCAAAGAGCTTTTAAATCCAACCGCACTGCAACCCGTGCTTGAAGTTAAACCACTGGAGTATGAAGAGTGGGCCAGATTAAAAACTAAAAAACCGGGACTGATAAATAAACTACTCGGACTTAAACCCATTGAGGAAGAAAAAGATATGATGCTTGATCATGAATTTGACGGCATCAGGGAATTGAACAATCCAGTGCCGGGCTGGTTTAATTTTCTGTTCTATGGAAGCATCGCATTTGGCATCATGTACTTTGTAACCTACCATGTTACGGGTTGGGGCATGTTGCAGGATGAGGAATATGCAGTTGAAATGCGGCAAGCAGACGCAGATAAAAAAATCTATCTGGCCAGATCAGCGAATAAAATTGATGAAAATTCTGTAAAAATAAATAAGGAAGGTCCTGTTTTAGCTGATGGGATGGCAGTTTACAACGCAAACTGTGTGGCTTGCCATGGTGATAAAGGCCAGGGTATTGTCGGTCCGAATTTAGCCGATAATTTCTGGCTCCACGGCGGAAAGATCAATACAATATTTAAAACCATTAAATATGGTGTTCCTGAAAAAGGAATGATGTCATGGGAGAAAACCCTTAGTCCAAAACAGATTTCGGAGGTTTCAAATTATATTATTTCATTACAAGGAACCAACCCAACCAACCCAAAAGCGCCTCAGGGAGAAGAAGAAGAAAAGGAAAAAGAAGGTTAAAGCTTTAAAAGGCAGGTTGCAGGTTTTGAGTTGACAGATATGGAAGGTTATGATGATGTTAGAGAATAAGAAAAATGAGAAAAAGGGTCGTCAGTGGATCTATCCAAAACTAATTAAAGGCAAGCTTTACCTTTACAGAAACATTTTTGGCTGGGCGCTGCTTGCCTTGCTTTTTGCAGGGCCGTTTATTAGGATGAACGATGAACAGCTTATTCTTTTTAATATCTTGGAAAGAAAGTTTGTGTTTTTTGGTATAATTTTCTGGCCCCAGGATTTTTACCTGTTTGTTCTGGCCATGCTCATTTTTCTTGTTTTTATTGTTCTCTTTACGTCCGTATTTGGTCGGATATGGTGCGGCTGGGCTTGCCCTCAAACTATTTTTATGGAACTGGTTTTCCGTAAAATAGAATACTGGATAGAAGGTGATTCCAATAAACAAAAAAAATTAGATGCCTCAAGGGTTTCCCTTGAGAAAGTGTTTAAAAAAGGCCTTAAACATTTAATTTTTCTGGCCATTTCATTTTTAATTGCCAACACTTTCCTGGCTTATGTAATCAGCACAGAAGAACTTCTAAGAATTATTAGCGAACCACTTAACCAGCATTTGACAGGCTTTATTGCTATTGTACTTTTCACGCTGGCTTTCTATGGGGTATTTGCTTATTTGCGTGAAATTGTTTGTACCGTAATTTGTCCTTACGGACGGTTGCAAGGCGTACTTTTAGATAATCAGAGTATGATTGTTGGGTATGATTATCAACGGGGCGAACCCAGAGGAAAAATAAAAAAGGAAGAAATTAATTTGCATGGTGATTGTGTCGACTGTAATTTATGTGTGGATGTTTGTCCTACCGGGATAGATATCCGTAAAGGAACCCAGCTTGAATGCATTAATTGTACCGCCTGCATTGATGCCTGTGACATGGTGATGGAAAAGACGCACCGCCCTTTACGGCTGATCGGTTTTAAATCTGAAGAAGAGATCAACACTGGAAAGCAATTTAAATTCGGCAAAAAGTTGTATGCTTATACTGCGGTTCTTGTGGTGATGATTACAGTTTTATCTGTATTATTGATCAAGAGAACCGATGTGGAAACCACGCTTTTGCGTGCCGCCGGAACTTTATACCAGCTAAGGGAAGATGGAACTGTAAGTAATTTATACAACGCGGAATTTATTAATAAAACCAATCATACTATAAAATTGGATATCCGTCCGGCTGACCCATTGGTTAAAATACAGTATATTCAAAAAGTGGCATTGCTTGAAAAAGGAGGCAGCACTAAACTAACTTTTTTTATCAGCCGACCGCAAAAGGGAATTGTAAAATATAAATCCGAAATTAAACTGAATGTGCTTTCTGGAGCAGTTATTTTGGAGAAACTGGAAACCACATTCATCGCACCACCAACTTTATAACATGAACTGGGGAACAAAATTAATGATCGGAATGGGCCTGTTTATGGCCTTCATCATTGCCATGAGTGTAAAGATGTTTATGATAGCCGGTGAAGATGACCTGATAGAGAAAAATTATTACGAAAAAGGATTGGCTTATGATCAGGATTACAACTTGCAGCAAGACGCAATAAACGATTCTGTTGTCCCGGTTTTTAAAGCGGACGAGAAAAGGTTAATAATTCGGTTTACTTCTGCGGCAAGCTATAAATTAATTTGTAAACGGCCTTCGGACTCAAAGCTGGACCGTATTTTTACAGGATACGCGGATGAAAACGATCCGTTAATTTTACCGGGTGATGCATTTAAAGCTGGCCCATGGAAATTTCACCTCGAGTTTACAAGCAACGGAAAACCTTATTTGGTTGAACGCGAAATAAATATGTTATGAATTTAAACGCATTGGCTTTCTTTACCGGATTATTCGGCAGCCTGCACTGTGTGGCCATGTGCGGCCCGTTGGTTATGGCTTTGCCGCTTTCCAGGTCAAATAAATGGAATGCTTTTCTGCAGAGGCTTTTATACCAGTTGGGGAGGATTTTAACGTATGTTCTGTTTGGTTTCCTCTTCGGGTGGATCGGCATGAGTTTTAACTTTTTAGGCTGGCAGCAAGCCATCAGTATCACTACCGGAATTATCCTGGTGCTAATCGCTTTTTCGCACTTCTATAAAAAGAATATTACCGTTGTAGAAAAATTTCAATTAAAAATGATTGGGCCGTTAGCTGTTCAAATGGGCAGATTATTGGTAAAACCTTATGGTGGTTTCTTTGCCGGTATCTTAAATGGCCTTTTACCTTGCGGGATGGTTTACCTTGCCCTGGCAGGTGCCATCAATACCAATTCGGTTATCTCCGGGGGGCAGTTTATGTTCTTCTTCGGTTTAGGAACCACACCCTTAATGCTAACGGCGGCAGTTGCAGGCATGTATTTTAGGAAATGGACACAAGTAAGGTTTTCCAAAATGCTGCCTTATCTCACTTTATTTATGGGGATCTGGTTTATACTACGCGGATCTGAGTTGGGAATTCCTTATTTATCGCCAAGAATAGAGGCGAATGGGGTGGAGGTTTGTAAATAAACGCTCATATCTAACTGGTTCGTAAAAAGGCAATTGGCGAGCATTACTTGTAATTTTCTACCGTGATAATCCGAAAGATTTATATTATCCTATCAAATTTATACAGTAAACCGGATTAAAGCCGGCATCAGCGATTTCATTTCCGATCCAAAAGTTTTAAATATTTGGTCTGCAAAATACTTCAGGATTTAACCGGCCATTTAAAAATCTCTGGTTAAAGCTTAGTAAAGCTATAAAATGTTTTTCAGCGGGTTTTTTCGGAAATGCGCTATCTTGATTTCAAACATTTCGGCCATTTTAGCTGCCCGCCATTTGGCTTCTGATGCTTTTTGTCCATCAAATAACTCATCAACAGTAGCTGTAAACAAGGCCATCCATTCCTGAAAGTGCGAATGATCTACCGGTAATTTGGCGTGTGGAGGAAAAGGGCTTCCCGAATAGGTGGGCTCCTCAAGTAAAATCGTCTGCCAGAAACGGTACATTTTCTCCAGGTGCTCCGGCCAACGGTTTAAAATATGCCCATTAAAGATAGGGCCCAACAAAACATCATGCTGTACTTTTTTGTAAAAAGTGTCAACCAGCAATTTTATATCTTCAAGCGTTAATATATCGTGTTTGTTCTGCATAAATTCTAATCTGCTACTAATCCATTCATTCCAATTTATCAGTACTCAAAACGGCTAATCTTCAACTCTAAAATTCCAACTTCCAACTCAACCCGCCATGCTAAACAATTGTGTTGTTGGCTGATTGGCGTAAAGCCTCGCATCTAAAGCCATACAAATATTTCTTAGGAACCTTTTGCCTGGAATGGTGACTGTTAAGGTGTTTAAAGTTAATTGGGCAAGCCCATCTGTAACCAGTTCCTGAACCCTTTCAAGTCCTTCGAACAAGGCATCACATTGTTCTTCTTTTTTAACCCATGAGGTTTTTCCGGTACACATTAAATTAAGAATGTGTTTGCGGATGATCAGATCTTCTGATGTTAATGTATGGCCTTTAAATATGGGAAACAGACCTTGCTCGATCAATTTGGTATACTCTTCTGTTACTTTAACATTCTGAGCAAAAGCAAACCAGGTGTCACTAATGGATGATACTCCCAATGAAATCATCAACTGTGTATACTGGTGGGTGTAGCCCATAAAATTTCTGTGGAGTTTACCGGATTGTTCTGCATGAAACAAACTGTCAGTTTTTAAAGCGAAATGGTCCATCCCAATCTCTTCGTATCCTGCCTCAATAAACATCCTGCGGCCAATTTCATATAATTCTTGTTTGGTTGTAACAGAGGGCAAATGCGCTTCGGTATAACGGCGCTGACCTGGCTTAACCCATGGAACATGTGCATAACTGTAAAATGCAATCCGATCCGGCAAAAGTGAAATTGTTTTAATAATAGTTTCTTTTAAGCCTGTTATTGTTTGTAAAGGCAAACCATAAATCAAGTCAAAATTAATGGAGGTGTACCCAATCTCCCGGGCTTGTTCTGTAACGGTTTGCACTTGTTCAAAGCTTTGCATCCGGTTAATTACAAATTGAACTTTAGGGTCAAAATCCTGTATGCCTAAGCTTAACCTTCTAAACCCCAGATTGAATAAAGTTTGCAAATGATCCTTCGTGGTATTATTGGGATGCGCCTCAAAACTAAATTCGGCATTTTTGTGAACGTTTGCTTTTTTCAGAATGCCGTTTATTAATTTCAGGAGGTTATCATGATTAAAAAAAGTTGGAGTTCCGCCGCCTAAATGTATTTCTTTAATTAGAGGCTTTTCATCCAATACATCGCAATACAAAGTCCACTCTTTAAGCACAGACTGAATGTAGGGTTCTTCTACCTGGTGGTTTTTGGTAATGCGGGTATTGCAGCCGCAATAAGTACATAAGCTTTCGCAGAAGGGAAGGTGTATGTAAAGGCTGATGCCATCTGTTTGATTACTTTGTTTAAAAGAAGCCCGGACTGATTTTATCCATTGACTTTGAGTCGGAACTGCAGTACCCCAGTAAGGTACCGTAGGATAGCTGGTATAACGCGGGGCTGGTACGTTGTATTTATCAACCAGATGCTGAATATCCATAAAATTAAAAAATTAGCATTGTGTATACTTAAAAATGAAATTCCGGCCCTGGTAACTAAACCCGATAAGAGTGAAAAGCCTCTCCGGTTTTTACCGGGAGGTTTGAAACAGATAGCGGGCCTGACATAACTAAAATTTACTGAACCTGCTTTTCATATAATTTAAAGATTGTTATTGTATGTAAAGCAAGGTTCAAACTGGTCTTCTGCTTCTCAGAATGAACCCATAATTTGTGACAAAAAAAATTGTAATACCTTAAAATTTGAATTATTTTTCAACCAGAATTTTTAATTCAACCTTATCTGCAGGTTTATTTTTTTGCCACAAATCCAGGCTAAGTATGGTTTGGGCAGCAATTTCCTGAATAGCTTCAAATGTTAAAAATGCTTGGTGAGGGGTTATGATAACGTTTGGAAGCTGCAACAATGACTCAAGCAGAGGGTCTTTTTTTATACCATCCTGATGATTACAAAAGAATAGATTTTTTTCATTTTCATACACATCCAACCCCAAATAACCAATTTTACCCGTTTGAACGGACTTTAAAACATCTTCGGTTTTTAGCAAACCACCCCGGCTTGTATTGAGGAGCATCACACCATTTTTCATCATGGCAATGGATTGCTCATTTACCAGATGCCGGTTTTGAGCGGTTAAGGGAATATGCAGGGAAATAATGTTTGATTCTTTAAGCAGGATTTCTAAACCAACTCTTTTTACATGCGATGCTTTAACTGGGGTAGAAAGATCAAAGCCCAATATTTTACACCCCATACCTTTAAAAATAGATGCGGTTGCTAAACCTATTTTCCCTAAGCCGATGATCCCAACTGTTTTACCCGAAAAATTAAAGCCGATGTGGTTTTCTAAAGAAAAATCGAATTTACGGGACTGATCTACGGTTTGGATTAATCCTCTGCTAAGTGCAAGAGCCAAGGTAACGGTAAATTCTGCTATCGCTTCCGGGGAGTAAGACGGAACGTTTGCTACTTTTATGTGATGCTTTAACGCTGCGGCTTCATCAATATGGTCTTTTCCGACCGAACGTGTAGCGATATATTTAATTCCAAGTTCGGCTAATTTTTCTATGACGGTAGCAGAAACATCGTCATTGGTAAAAACAATAACAGCATCTTTCCCTTTGGCATAGATAGCAGTTTCCAGACTTAAAGGATTAGATATTAATGTGATATCATGTTTTTTCTGGTTTGCTTTCGCCAGAAATTCCTTTTCAAAATTCTTTACACTATATACAACAGCTCTCATATCGCCTTTTTGGTTCATCAAAGCTACGGCAGTTGGCAAGCTATTCTAATGAGTGCGGTCAGAAGGAAAAGTGATGCTTATCAGTTTTTCATATTTTGTAACTTTGCCAACTCTAAAATCTCTATCTGACGCCCCTTTTTTTCAATGATACCTTCCGTTTTAAAGTCTCCTAAAGTACGGCTTACCGTTTCTGTAGCCATACCGGCCATAGCTGCCAGGTCTTCTCTAGATACATGGAGAATATGATTCGGTTCTGATTGCGAAGCTAACTTTAAAAGCGTTTGTGCCATTCTTTTTCTTACAGAATGATAAGCAAGCTGCAAAAGTTGCTCCTCTTTTTCTATCAGGTTATTTGAAAGTATCTTTATAAATTGTCTTCCAACGTCTGCATACTTATTTAAAATATGGTCAACAGCTTCTTTAGGGATCAGGCAAATGGTCGTATCCTCAATAGCCTCAGTTGTTTCGTTGTAGCTTTTATTTGATAACAATGCCTGAATTCCCAAATATTCTTCCGCTCCATAGATGCCGGTAAGCAATTCGCGTCCGTCTGAACTTAATTTTATTGCTTTTACTTTTCCCGACAAAATTAAATAGATCCCTGCGGCTTGATCGCCCTCATAATAAAGTACCTGTTTTTTTTTAATATGCCTGATCTTCCTTTCGGAGATAACCTTTTTTAACTCGGCAATACCGTTACCCTGGCTGGCAAGCTGGCTTAAACTTTCTAAAGATTTACTATAAAAAATTTGCTGCTGGTCCTTTTTATGAAGCCTGCTTTCAATGGCATTTAAAAGTTCTACATCATCAAATGGTTTGGTAAGGTAATCGTCCGCACCCATTTCCATTCCTTTACGCATATCAATTCTTTCTGCTTTAGCGGTAAGAAAAATAAACGGAATAGCAGAGGTTTGCGGATTTTTATTCAATAAATAAAGCACCCCATATCCGTCCAGCTCAGGCATCATAATATCACAAAGTATAATATCCGGAAGATGTTTTTGTGCCAGATCTACCCCTTTTTTTCCGTTGTCGGCAGTAAACACATTGTAGTCGGCAAGCTCCAGAATCTCTGCGGTGCTTTCGCGGATGTCATTGTTGTCTTCTATAATTAGAATATTAGTCTTCATTCCGGTTTAAAAAAGTAATGGTAAAAACAGTTCCCTTATTTAATGTACTTTCAAAATTTACAGTTCCATTCATTAGGCTGGTATACCTCGAAACAATATTTAAACCCAGCCCTGTGCCCGGGATATTCCCGGTGTTATGTGCCCGGAAAAATGCCTCAAACATGTGTTTATGATCACTTTGAGGAATTCCGATCCCATTGTCACGTACGGTTATCGTACAATCTGTTTCAGTTACTTCGGTATTAAATTCAATAAACGTATTCTCACCGGAGTATTTGATGGCGTTGGCCACCAAGTTGAAAATGCAATTCTTAAGCAGGTTCTGGTCGAGGTTAACCATGCTACTCAGGCCAGTATGCTGGTAAATAATACTTTGATTTTGCTTGGCTATCATTTGCATTTCTTCAATAATCTCCTCGGCAAGGATTACTAAATCAAAGCGGCTAAAAGAAACTTCCGTTTTTCCAGCTTCCAGCTTTTCCAGCGATAAAAAATCGTTAAGAATACCGGTAAGGTTACCCACCGAATTCTTAATCTTATTTACATGCTTGGTAATGTGAACGTTGTCAAAACTTTGAGCATATTTTTCAATGAGCGAAGCAGACAGCTGCACTGAGCTAAGTGGCGTTCTAAACTCATGAGAAGCCATGGAAACAAAACGGCTTTTTAACTGGCTTAACTCTTTTTCTTTTTCGAGGGATAAACTAACTTCCGCTTTAGCTTCTTCTAATGCATCAACAATATTGCGTAAGTCGGCAGTACGGTCTTCAACCAGCTTTTCCAGTTGCGCCGCATATTGGATAATGCGTTCTTCTGCTTCTTTTTCTTTCGTTAAGTCATGGATAAAACCGGCATAAATACTTCTGCCCGAAAGAACGACTTCACTAACCGCTAAACGAAATGGAAAAATGCTGCCATCTTTTTTTAAACCCTTTACTTCCCTTCCAATACCAATGATATGGGGCTTGCCGGTACGCTGATAGCGGGCCAGATATTCATCGTGTTCAGCATGATAGGGGTTCGGCATTAATTTACTAATGTTTTTACCAATTACCTCATCTGGTAAAAAACCGAATAATTTACAGCCTGCAGGATTAATGGATTCAATTAATCCCCGGTTGTCAATGGTAATTATACCGTCAATGGCATTTTTGATAATAGCTTGTAACAAGGCAGCATCATTCATCAATGGTAAAATTAGATTTTTTTAGCTGGATAGAAAGCCCTATTTAAATTGTACTTCAATAAAAAAATGGAGAAACAGAACTGAAATATACCCTATAGAAACCACAGAAACATGAGGCTCAAATGGGCGAAGTAATTAGCACGGTAAACATCAGATTTTTATCCAGACTTTGCTTTTTAAAAATAGGGTCGTTTAATCTTTTTGAAAAGCAATAACTGTGCTTTTTTGTTAATGTCGCCCCGCTATCCTTTCCAAGCCTCCCGATAGAAAATCGGGGGCTTTTCAATCCTATCAGGTTTAATTAATGCAGGTTATTCGCATTAAAATAAGCCAGCCAAATCTTCTGAAGAAAAACCACATTGAAACTCTAACTATTTTTTCTGTTACAGATCACCTTTTTCCAGGCTTTGTATCACTATCTGTCCTGTAACCAACCTTTACCTTTGAAGTGGTAATAAGCACAATAATAAAAACAGCATGAAAAATTTTAGCATTCGTACAGAAAAGTTTCAAAAATGTACTGCCGGCTCCCTCCCGGTATTAATGGTGTTAGCCATCCTCGCATTTACTTATCCGGTAAACGGACAAACACTATATAAAATAACGGATGGCACATTGGTTAAAGTTTCAGGTACATCTAACCTGCATGATTGGACCATGCTTTCAAAAAGCTCTGTTTGCGAAGGAAATTTTGTAGTAAAAGACGGGACTTTGCAAGCTATTAGTTCGCTTAACTTCAGTTTGCCGGTGGCTACCCTAAAAAGTAAAGATGACCTGATGGATACCAGGGCGCACAAAACGTTAAAGGCAGCTCAGTTTAACAAGATTACTTTTAAACTAATTGAGGCCACTGTTTTACCCCAGCAAAAAATGATAAATGCGGTAGGAAATCTAACTATCGGTGGGGTTACCAATAAAACTACGCTGCAAGTTACTTATGTATTAACTAATGATAAATCCCTAATCTTTAAAGGAAGTAAGCTTATAAAAATGAGTGACCATAAAATAAAAGCCCCTTCATTTATGCTTGGTGCTCTTAAAACAGGTGATGAGGTAACAATTGACCTGCTGTTAAAATTTAAAAAATCAGATATAATTCCAACAAATAATAACACTAAATAATATGAAAACGAAACTTTTTACCTTACTAAAGGGATCAGCAATTATGCTGGCTTGCCTGATTTCTGCGTCTCTAAATGCCCAAACCGTAACTACCGGTTTAAGTACTGCTCCTAGAGAGGTTGCTAACCTGCGGCCTTATGATCAATCCGGGATTCATGTTTTTGAATCACCTAAAGATACCAATACGGTATTTAATGGTTTAAAAGTACAGTTTGGTGCTGGTTTTACCCAGGCGTTTCAGGGATTAAAACACGAAAATACTTCCGGCGGATTGTACAAGATCTCTCCGGGATTTAACACCGCGAACGCCAATTTGTACATGGATGTGCAATTGGCGGATGGTATCCGGTTAAATCTAACCAGTTATCTATCATCACGCCATCATAACGAAACATGGGTTAAAGGAGGTTACATCCAATTTGATAAGCTTCCATTTAAAGGGCAGGTCTGGAATAATATTATGAAAGTAGCTACCGTAAGGATAGGCCACATGGAAATTAATTACGGCGATCAGCATTTCCGCAGATCAGACGGTGGGCACACACTTTACAATCCCTTTATTGAGAACTACATCCTGGATGGCTTTGCTACAGAAATTGGTGCCGAAGTTCTGCTAAGAAAAAATGCTTTATTTGGTATGGCGGGAGTTTCAAACGGGATGATTAAAGGTAATATTGACAGTTTAATTCCTACAGCCCAGGATGCTAACATTAACAAATCCCCATCATTTTATTTTAAAGGTGGAATTGATAAACAAGTTAATGATGTGGTTCGTGTTCGTTTAGCGGCCTCGTATTACACAAATAAAAGCTCCGGCGGACAAACATTGTATGCCGGCGACCGAACAGGCTCAAATTACTTCATGACTATGGAGAAATTAGGTAGCACTGCATCCGGAAACTTCACATCCGGTCGTTTTAATCCGGGTTTTAGTAAAAAAGTTGATGCTTTTCAGCTAAATGGATTTATTAAATTAAGTGGTTTGGAACTGTTTGGTACTTATGAAGCCGCTAATGGCAGAACTAAAATCGAAATAGCAGACAGAAAAGCAACTCAATACGCTATGGACGCAGTATACAGATTTGGTAATGCAGAAAACCTATTTATCGGGGCCCGATACAATCAAGCATCTGTCAGGTTAGCCGACATTGCAGTTACGGCTACCGCACCAGAAATAATTTATAATCAGGCAGTTAAAGTTGATCGTATAGCTTTTTCAGCAGGTTGGTTTTTAACGAGGAATATTTTGTTAAAAGGCGAATATGTGAAGCAGCAATTTAAAAATCTACCTGTAAATGATTATCGTAACGGAGGCCAGTTTAGCGGCTACGTTTTTCAGGCAGTTGTAGGATTTTAAAACAAACAATGCGAAAAATCAGGCTGGTGTTATATCAGCCTGATTTTTTTTATCCCATCTAAAAAGTTGATGAAAAATAGAACTCTTTTGTTTTCAATTTTTTCTTTCTTGTTACTGGCTTTTCAAAACCAGACATACAAGCCAAATATGAAGCATTGGGTTATTATAAAGAACTGTTCTTTAAAAGTAGGAGGTAGTACCAACGTAAATAAATTTAATTGTGTAATTGCTAATTATGCAAATCCGGATACGATTACTTTTTATAAAAACACCGAGAAAGGTTCTTTAAAACTAAAGGGAAGTATAGAATTGAATGTGCAGAATTTTGATTGTCATCATCCCGTGATGACCGCGGATTTAAGGAAAACACTCAAAGCTAAAGTTTTCCCGAAACTGGTTATCAGATTTATAAGCCTGGACAAGTATCCTTTGTTTAATGATCAGTCGAATGCGATTAAAGGCATTGTGGCTATCGAACTTGCCGGAGTAACCAAGCGGTTTGAAGTAAATTATAGATTTGTTTCAAATGGCACAAAGTCATTAATTCTTGTAGGAAGCCGCCAGGTGAATTTTTCTGATTTTAACATAATACCTCCCAGAAAATTGGGCGGAATGATTAAAACAAATAATGAGTTGAAGGTTGAATTTACGTTAAGTATGAAGGTTATAGATTAAAACACCTATAAACTTGCAAGGAATTTTAAAAGAGGAAGAAGAAATTCTAGAATTGTACAGCCAACGTTAAAAATTGAAAATATGAAAAGAATCTTATTATCCGGATTGATCGCCGGATGCATTTTGTTTATATTAAGCTATGGTGGTTTGTTTGTTGCCGTAAAATTCTTTCCTGAATCATTCGTAGAGTACAATAACCCGCTTTTTAACTCAGACGGCAGCCGCGATGTACTGTTCTACTTACATGCCTTTATAATCAGTTTTGCCTTAGCGTGGTTTTGGGACAGGTTTAAAGAATTATTTAAAGGTTCATTTATATTCCGGGGGCTGGAATTTGGGTTTGTATATTCGATGGTGGCGTTACTCCCTGTTATGTGGATTACCTTCAGTGCGTTAGACATTACGTTAACGATGGTGTTAAGCTGGTTTTTTTACGGTTTAATTCAGGCCATTGTTACCGGGCTTATTTTTGCAAAAATTAACCCCTGATTATTCATTTGCAATTTTTAATTATTGTTATTTACACCCAAAATAACTTTATAAGTGTTCTTAAGCTAAGAAAAATCAGCAGCAGCCCAACTAAAACAGTTATCGGCTTTCGTGGGATTTTATTAACTAAATAAGCTCCGATTGGAGCCGCTATTACGCCTCCAATTACTAAACCAGCAATTATTGGCCAGCCACTAATTCCATCAAACAATATAAAAGTAACCCCGCTTGCAAATGAAATCGCAAATTCGGCTGTATTTACAGAACCAATTGTATATCTGGGGTTTCTGCCTCTTCCCATAAGTGTTGATGTAACAATTGGCCCCCAACCACCGCCGCCAATTGAATCCATAAAACCACCAAATACAGCTAAATAACCGATACGTTTAGTTTTTTTCTTTTGAATATTTTTTCGTAATCCCTTTCGAATGATGATGACGGCCAGAATAATCATGTAAATAGCAATATAGGGCTTAATCACATTCCCATCTATTACGTCAGCCAATAAATACGCACCTATTATGGATCCTATAACACCTGGTATAAGAAGGTTTAAAACAAGTTTTTTGTTGATATTTTTAAATCTGTGGTGTGAAATTGCTGAAGCCCCAGTAGTAAACATTTCGGCAACATGCACGCCCATGCTGCTGGTTGCAGGTGGTATACCAAATGAAATTAAAAATGAGGTTGATGTTGCACCATATCCCATCCCTAAGGTTCCATCAACCAACTGGGCAAAAATTCCAATTAAAAGAAAAATTACAAAGTCGGAGTTAAGCCCATTTATTACATTCTCAATCGAAAAACTTTTGTGGTAATTGATCAATAACATTAATATTAAAACTGCCATTAATACTAATGGAACGCCATACCATAGATACTGTAATGTTTTTGGCTGAGTTTCATTGGATTTAAGCCGTTCTAAATTATCTGCACTCATTTTTCTAAATTTTTATTTTATGATGTAATGTTAACCGAATAATGTCCCGGTCAAAAAATTGATTGTCAGTTGCTCTTTGCTGAAACCAATGCAAATAGCCTAATTCGGCAGAAATGTTTTTAATAATTCCCTGTTCAAGTCCGGCGTAAATTCTGTTTTGATCGAATTGATTGTAAATAATCCCACTTCCGGCGTTAATCATTAGCTCGTCAGAAAACTTTAAGGTTGTTACATTTTTAGCTTCCTCCTTATTTATTTTATAGTTTGCCTGAAGCTTATATCTAAACCGGAAATTAAACGCATACCCGTCAAGCAGGTCTGATCCATTGTTTTTACGGATAAACCTTTCGTCAATTCTAAATCTTTGCTGAAGAGTAAACCTGTTACTAAGCGGATTACTTAAATTAATTTCCTGAACAAGTCTCTTTTCAGGCACAACCAAGTCTAGACTTGAA
>JACMND010000130.1 GCA_014378705.1 Pedobacter sp.
ACGACGATGAAATTTATAACGATGAAAATTACGGGTATGAAACCGTATGTTACCCTTTTATGAAAAACCTGGGCAGAGCAATTTACGCATATGAATTGAAAAGGGTAAAGAAGCATTTACCCGATTTAAAGAAATTTAAGTTTAAATATTAGGTGCGTTGTTGGTGGGATTTCTTTTCAAATAATATAGATTTTACACACGGCACGCCTGAAAAAGGATATCGCTTTGCCGTAGTAATGCTCTGTTCATTTTTAATCGTTTTTAAAATTAGACTCCAGGCTCTCGATAGCCGAATAAACCCGCTTTAACTCATCATATTCAATGCAATAAGGCGGCATCAGGTAAATAGTGTTCCCCAAGGGCCGAAGGATTATGCCCTGATTGAGAAAAAAATTATAAAGGCGGCTGCCCACTGAATTGAAATATGAAGTCTGCTCATTTGTTTCTATATCCATAGCCAGAATGGTGCCCGTACTGCGAAGATTCTTTAACATTTTGTGGTCCTGGTTTCTTGCTATAAAATCAATATGGCTCGCGGCGATCCGCCCGATGTTTTGCTGGCATTCCTTTTTTGTAAGCAGATCAAAGCTGGCCAGTGCGGCTGCGCAGGCAACTGGGTTTGCGGTATAGGAATGTCCATGAAAAAAGGTTTTAGAACGGTCATCTGATAAAAAAGCAGAATAGATTTCATTCGTGCAGGTGGTAGCACCAAAAGCCATGGTGCCACCCGTAATCCCTTTGGATAAACAAATAATATCAGGCTGCCCGGATAAATATCCACAGGCAAAATGCTTCCCCGTTCTTCCAAAACCCGTCATCACTTCATCGGCGATCGTTAAAATTCCGTTTTCAGAACAAATTTTAATAAGCTGGTCAAGCACATCTGCTTCATACATGAGCATGCCTCCTGCGCCGAGCACCAGAGGTTCAAAAATAAAGGCCGCTATCGTATCACCGCTTTCGCTGATGTGTTTTTGCAATTGCTGAACAGTGATCGCTTCTTTTCCCTTAAGCGGAAGGGGAATATGAATGACGTCAAAAAGCAGATCTGAAAAAGCATCAGTAAAACTTCCCCGGGCGCTGACAGACATGGCCCCGAACGTGTCGCCATGATAGGCGTGTTCAAAGGCAATAACCTTGTTTTTGACAAAGCGTTTGTTGTGCCAGTATTGAACAGCCATTTTTATGGCTACTTCCGTGGCGGTGGATCCATTATCAGAATAAAATACACGCGACTGGTTTGCCGGCAAAATGCTAAGCAGACGTTCAGCAAGTTCAATGGCCGGCTGATGGGTGAATCCGGCAAAAATAACATGCTCAAGATTTAGCAATTGCTCTTCTATTTTTTTTGCCATGTAGGGATGCGCATGCCCGTGCAGGTTTACCCACCAGGACGATATGGCATCTAAATACTTATTGCCGGCTTCGTCAAACAAATAGATGCCCTCGCCCCTCACAATGGCTATGGGTGCAGTGTTCAACTGCGCTTGCGTATATGGGTGCCAGATTACCTGCTGATCTCTTTTGGAAAGGCTCATCTCACAAATTGATTAATCACGTTCTTTAACTCATGGGCCAGTTGGCTCACCGTTTCTTTACCGACCATTTTTTGTTTGCATATTTTGGCAAGACAAGGCAGTCCGGTATAATTTATAATTAACTCTTCTGTGGCAGGATTTGAATCACCATTAAATATAATGCCCATGATGTTTATTTTCTTATTTTTCAATAATTCCACAGATAACAAAGTGTGATTGATGCTGCCTAAGTAATTTTCTGAAACAAGAATGAGCGGGAGTTGCCATTTGCTAATCAGGTCTATATTAAGGTGCTTGTTATTTAAAGGCACCATGATACCACCTGCGAGTTCTATAATAAGATAGTTGCTGGTTAGCGGAATATTGAGTTTTTCGATGTCAATACAGATACCTTCTGCTTTTGCCGCGGCATGCGGAGACATTGGAGCTAACAGGCGGTAGCCCTCCGGATGGCAGACGGTTTTTTGATTACTGATGTGTTGCTTTATAAAATCGGTGTCCGTACAATCCAGATTGCCGGCCTGGACCGGTTTCCAATAATCGGCCTCCAAAGCTTCTACTAAAATAGCCGAAATAAATGTTTTGCCTATTTCGGTTCCTATCCCTGCTACTACAATATGCTTCATGCAAAAAGAATTTCATTCAATGAATATTTCAACCTGTCAACCTCTCCAAGGGTATTATGCATATGCAAACTAATACGTAAACGCTCCTTCCCGGCAGGTACCGAGGGAGTTAAAATTGCCCTCACATCAAAACCCCTAAGCTGTAGCTCTGCCGAAACACGTCGGACCCGTTCATTTCCTGGAATAATCAGGCTTTGTACCGGGCTGCTGCTTTCAATGAGATAAATATCCTGTTTTAGTTCAAAATCTTTTTTAAAATGGTTAATCAGTTGGTGCAGGTACGTATTGTCAAATCCATCAGACAACAGCTGATCGTAAACACATTCTATAGCCAGTAGTGAGTGAGGCGGCAGAGCCGTAGTAAAAATAAAGCTTCTCGCAAAATTAATCAGATAGTTGCGTAAAGCTTCACTTCCCACCACAACGGCGCCATGACAACCAATGGCTTTGCCAAAGGTATGGACCCGTGCAAATACTTCTGCTTCCAGAGATTGCTCAAAAACCAGCCCCCTGCCCTGCTTCCCGTAAACACCCGTTGCATGGGCTTCATCCACAATCAGGTTTGCGCTATATTTTTTACAAAGATCAGAGATTTCTTTAAGCGGTGCGATGTCGCCGTCCATCGAATATACAGACTCCACAGCAACGAATATTTGTCCGGAAAGTATCCTGTTACGTGTGTGTTGCAGCTTTTTTTCCAGATCAGCAGGATCATTATGCGCAAAACGCAAGCGTCCGGCATAACTCAACCGGCAGCCGTCAATAATACTTGCATGGATCAGCTCATCACAAATAAAAATATCTTCTTTTGCTGCGATGCATGAAAACAAGCCCAGGTTTGCGTCGTATCCGGAATTAAAAAGCAGGGCCGCTTCTGCATGGTGAAAGCGGGCAAGTTTTTTTTCAAGCTCTAAAGCCTGAGCAGTATTGCCTGAGATTGATCGTGAGCCTGTTGATCCGGAAAATTGGGTCGTTTCTGCAAGTGCGGCTGTTATGTTCTGCCTGGTTAAAGGGCATCGGGCAAAACTCAGATAATCGTTCGAACAAAAATCTATTAACTCTTTATTAACCTGTAAATAGCGGTATGAAGACTGGTCTTTCCGTTTTTCAAGAATATTCTGTAATGACTGATTAATGGACAGGCTCATTCTTAAATGCTTTACGGGGCTTTAGGCCAAGGATTTCAAACATTTGCATGTCATCAACAATAGAAGGATTGGGCGTAGTTAGTAATTTATCGCCTGCAAATATGGAGTTTGCACCCGCCATAAAACATAGGGCCTGTTCAGCCAGGCTCATTTCAAGCCTTCCGGCTGATAAACGAACCACGGTTTTTGGCATGACGATACGGGTTGTTGCAATCATCCGAACCATCTCCCACACAGAAACCCTTTGCTGATTTTCAAGGGGAGTACCTTTTATGGCCACGAGCGCATTGATGGGCACCGACTCTGGATGCTGAGGTAAGTTGGAGAGTGTATGCAGCATACCAATTCGGTCTTGTTCTGTCTCCCCTAAACCGATGATGCCACCTGAACAAACCGTTAAATTTGCTTTACGGACATTGTGCAGGGTCTGCAGGCGGTCGTCGAAAGTTCGCGTGGTAATGATGTTGCTGTAATTTTCTTCTGACGTATCCAGGTTGTGATTATAAGCGTACAAGCCGGCTTCCTTTAATTTTGTTGCCTGGTTAAAAGTGAGCATGCCCAATGTGCAGCAAACTTCCATATCAAGTGCATTTACAGCCGTTACCATCTCTATCACCCGGTCAAAATCCCGGTTATCCCTTACTTCCCGCCAGGCTGCGCCCATACAAAGGCGGGAGGATCCTGCCTGCTTTGCTTTTTGCGCCAGCTCAACCACTTCTCCAACTTTCATCATGGCGTGCACCTCTACACCGGTATGGTATCGGGCCGCCTGAGGGCAATAGGCACAATCTTCTGAACAGCCGCCGGTTTTGATGGAAATCAGGCTGCTTATCTGAACCTCGCTGTAATCATTGTTGTTGCGGTGCACGGTTGCGGCATCATAAATAAGATCCAGCAGCGGACGGTTATATATTTCGGTGATTTCAACTTTGGTCATACAGCTATTAGATATATAGGCCCAAATTAATAAATATATCGCTTCACCGGTAGACTACCGATTTAATTTGTAGGGATGGATTGAACCCGCACTGCTATTTTTTATTTTTTAGCATGTATTCCATTTTTAAACCCAATAAAACATGCGGACGCTAAAAAGTTACTTGCTGTAAAATAATAGAGGAAAAATACCGGTGTTGAGGAACGGAAACAACGCTTATCCCTTCTCCACTTGTATGATAAACCGGTAAAGAAGTTCGCGTTATGCTTTATGTAATTAGTAATGAGAGGTCTAATAAACTAACAATAAAATAAGTCACAACCTCACAGACAACGCTTTATAATTGTGCTAAAGCCAGTATTAATATTGCTCATAAAAGTGATTTTGCCATCGCACCTTGCGGTTATAACGGTTAAGCTCTTTTTAAAGTAAGTGGTAAATCCACACGATTTACTGTATCCCTTCGTTCAGGAATGACACGTGAAAGTGTGCCGTATGCAAAAAATTACTCCTCTCTTGCTATCCCAATATTTACCAGTACGCAACGTTACAAAATCACTCTTTGAAATAGCAGCTGTGTGGATTTCCAACATGTTTAAATAGTTAATAACCAAAGTTGACAAATGTTTATCATTTACAACTTCGATTATTTTATGATGACTATTTGTAACTGGAACAAGGAAGAAATGAATGATTGGTTTGGCGAATATTAACCAAGGTCTGCTTTGCCATAGCGGGAATTAATCATGGATTTTTATTTTTCAGTTCAGTCCGAACCATTCTACCAGAGCGGCTTATGCTTGCCTCAGGCCAGTTACCGGTACCACTTGCACCGGGCATCAGGGCCGCGGAGGTTTCGTTTTTGTCGGCAACGGACCAATTGAGCCACGATATTGTGTTCTGATCTAGAAAGTTCCACCATGTTCTTGCTTCTGTTTCATCAAGAAAACCGGTGCCGCTGGCTTCGCTTATACCAAACTCAGTAACAAACAAGGCAAGGCCTTTATCAATGGCCACCGTGGCCTTATTGCGCAATGATTGCTTGTGGGTAGAAGCATAGTAATGGAGGGCATAAGCAATGTTGGTGTAAGACAGCGGATTGTTTGCCGCCACATCAACATCTTGCGACCAATTAGGCGTACCTACAACAATTATGTTGTCGGGATCTATTGCCCTTATAGCCTGAATAACCTCATTGGCATAGGGTTTAATCTGGCTGTTCCAGTCGGCGCCTTCAGGCTCATTGTATATTTCGTAAATAACGTTTGGTTTATCGCCATATCGGATAGCCATATCAACAAAAAAGGCTTTTGATTGCTCTAGATGGTTCTGCGCATGATGGTCGTGCCAATCAATTATTACATACAAACCTTCGGCAATGGCTGCATCTACCACCGCCATTACTTTGGCTTTTTCTTCGGTGGGATTCGTAAGGTATCCACCCAACTCCACACCCATCGCTGCACGTACAACAGTGCTGCGCCAATCATCCTTTAGCCACTTTACCGTTTGCGCATTATAAAACTGTCCCATCCACTGGCTCCAAAATAACGACATACCCCGCAACTGCACCGGTTGATTGTCCGGGGTAGTTACGTGAACCCCCGTGATCTTTAGCTGTCCGTATTTCTCTACGGCAGTTCGGTTATCGGCAAGCCCAGTATTAACAGTTATGTTAACAGTTTTAGAAACAGCGGCTATACCTGTATGATCAGTGGCTTTGGCATTTACAGCATAGGTACCCGCTGCAACATTTTGCCAGGTAAAAGTGTAAGGGGCAACAGCATCTTCGCCCAACAGTTTAGTGCCATCATAAAAAGTAACTTTAATTATAGCACCATCCGTATCCTTTGCATCTGCCGTAAGAGTTATTGTGGCCGGAGATGTAAAAACTGCTGTAGCACCTGGTGACGTAATCGATATCATTGGTGCCACCTGTTTTTGTTTTAACTGCGAGCTTTTGGAACAGGCAGAAACCGTAAAACATAACAGGTAAATCAGGATAATCTGGATACGTGAAAATCTTTCTATTATCATGTTTTGGAGGTTGGCAATCGCTGGTGTAAAGAAGTAAGGTAGAGATATTAATTCAGTGCTGCCCTACTTTTTATTTGTGAACTATGAGATGTGCTACGATTAACTTTACGGGCAGATGAGTCAACCTGTCGTTCACACGTGGCAAGCGTGCGCTAGCGGTTTTTAAGTTGTTATGTTATGAGGTTGTAAACCTTAAAATGTACGTCATTCCGACGACCCCCTTGGGAAGAGGAACCCCTGTGTTCCTTTGCACAAACTCATTCATGGTTTATAAGTAAGGCCCCTCCTGTCATCGGGGTGACGGCATTTGGATTGGATTGTAGTATAATGATTGGTTGTAGAAGGTTTAATGAACCATGTTAGAAACGGCCTTCAACCGTATGTTTTAGTCATAATTTGCTTAGTGAATTAATAATACTTTCTTGTTTACTAAAAGTTGAACTTTGTTTAGGGACAAGGCTAATTATAACGCAGATATATCCGGGTAACCGCGAACTTCATTCGTAACAACTTTTAAAGTTTCCTTTTGCTGAGATAAAAGGGCCTTTATTTTTTCATACAGCATCTTCTGATCAACCGGCTTGTTCATATAATCGTCGGCGCCAAGATTGAAAACCAGATCCCTGGTAGTTTCCATCACATCGGCGGTTACCACAATAATGGGAACCCGATTATTGCTTTCGCCCGCATCACCGTTACGGATGGCGGTGGTAGCTTCATAACCGTCCATTACCGGCATTTGCAGGTCCATCAGGATCACATCAATCTGGTTATTTTTTAATGCTTCGATACTTTCCGCACCGTTGTTAGAAAAAGTAAGCGTAGTATTCTGCCACTTCTTCATCATCATTTTAAGCACCATCTGATTCATCGGGTTATCTTCCACAATGAGCACGTGTTTGCCCAAAAGGTCATAACTATCATCCGGGAAAAGGCTGGTTGGCTTAGATTCTTTCTCAGCTAATAAATAATCCAAAGAAATGACGCAGGTTGTGCCTTCGTTTTCTTTACTGGTTAATTTAACCGTACCGCCATGCAAATTAACCAGCGCCTTTACCACACATAAGCCAATGCCAAAACCGCCGAACTTTCGCTTCCTGCTGATATCAACCTGCGAAAACATGTCAAAAACTGAGTTAAGCTTTGCTTTTGAGATGCCAATTCCGGAATCGCTTATGGTGATCAGAAGATTTAATTTGTTACCCGCTTCTGCGGAAGTTACGTTAACATTAACAAACCCTGAAGCGGTGAACTTAACCGAGTTACTTAAAACATTATTTACAATTTGTTCCAAACGACCGGGATCGCCAATAGCAATGGTTAAAGGACTAATATTGCTTGTAAAATTAAATTTTAAACCTTTGGCCTGCGCCTTCTTATCGAAATATAGGTGCACTTTATCTAAGATTCCGGAAGGAGAAAACGGAACAGAATCAAGCCTGATCTCTCCTTTTTCTATCTTAGAGAAGTCCATAATATCATTCACAGAAGAAATTAAACTGAAGGCTGCCGTTTTAATTTCCTCAAAATTGGCTTTGCTTTTAGGATCAGTAGCCTCTCCTTCCATCGTGTTGCTTAACCCCAGAATGGCGTTAAGAGGGGTTCGCAACTCATGGCTCATGTTGGATAGGAAATTTGATTTTACTTCGTTCATTTCCTCCGACTTTTGGAGCGCAATAGCTTGTAATTCTTCTTTCCTGCTTTTTAATATCCTGATCCGGTTGGCCATGGATAGGGAAAGCATAATGATTTCTAAACCAATTCCCGGTTTCGTAATGTTTTCTACAGAAAAACCACTTATCAACCCAAAGTTGAGTAAAATGGCAAGCGTAAAACAGATAAACAAAATGGCGATACCAAAAGTGTAAAACAGATCAACGGATTCTCTTCTAACAAATAAAGTAATAACAGCTATCAGTATAAGTACCATCCCAACCAGCGTTAATACATTTACGATAGGGTATGCGTAAGCCAGATACGCTGGAAACAATACAATTGAAGCTAATTTTAGGCCCAAAAGCACATATATAACTTTAAAAGCGACAGATACATTTTTCAGTTTTTCTTGAACCTCTAAAACCAGTTCGCTGTACTTGCCAAAGAAGTACGATCCGGCAATAGCTGTAATAATTACCGCATGTTGGTTTATCCATGATGTACTTTGATCTACATATTGATGGAAAAACCCGTCGAGCGCAAACTGGCATAAGCCGACAAAAGTTACATATAGCGTATAATACAAGAATATTCTTTCGTTTAACGCGAAGTAGAAAAACAGGTAAGTGATTGCGATGATGAATAAGATCCCATAAAATACGCCCATAAAAAGCTGATCGTTATAGGTAGTTTTCAGAAAGCTTTGCTGACTAATCAGGTTTAAAGGCAGGTTGTTTTTTTCCCCATCGTTTTTCACTTCCAGAAACGCCTCCTTTCTTTGCCCGGGCTGCAATTGGATTATAAATGTAGTTTTTCTGAACGCAACACTTTTCTGATTAAAGGGAATTTTATCGCCGCTTTGTTGTGTTTCTAAAGAATCGTTTTCATCGAAAAGATAGAAGTTGACGTTATCGGTTATGGGTTCGGCAGCTTCAAGATAATAAAATACCGGTAATAAGGTTTGGTTGTGTAACTGGAATTTTAACCAATAGGTATGATCAGTAAAGCCAAGATTGGCGTTTAAACCTTTTTGAGCAAGAAACTTTAAATTGGTTTTATTATTCTTAACCTGCTTAATATTTAAATCCTGATAGCCTGCGTCAGCAATATAAGCAAATGGTATTAAGGAAATTTTCTCAGGTAACGAGTTATATTTAAATACAAATTGTGCGTTTGTATCATGAATTAAAAACAGTAAAAATATTAAAAAACCTAATTTTTTCAAGCGAAGTTCATGGAAATAAAAAGTTGTATACGTAACTTCTTTAAAAATTGATTTTATTTTTAATGTTACAGATGTTATTCAGTTGCGGTTATAATCTCACATTTCGAATGATTTCATAAAATTGGAATAAAACACCCGTCACTAAAATATGTTATAGAGGATGTATTATAACCTTAAATTATGCTTGAATCAATCAAAAATAAGTTATCGGATACCTTAAAAAGTCCAATGCTTAACCAACCTGCCAATGCCAACGTAAATATGCCCGAACGCATTATTTCTTTAGTAATAGGTGCACTTATAACATATCAGGGAGTAAAGCAAATAATTAAACACCCCGCAATAGCCCTTCAGGAAGCAGTAATAGGTGGATATTTACTTTACAGGGGAGCAACAGGTGTCTGCCCGATCTATTCAAGTTTGGGGAAAGATAGTACAGATACACCGGCCATCAGTATTTATGAACGGATAATTGTAGATAAACCCCGTGAAGAAGTATTTTCTTTTTGGAGAAAATTAGAGAATTTGCCGAGGTTTATGAAGCATCTTGCTTCGGTTGAAGAACAAAGTGAGACGCTTTCTCATTGGAAAGCCAACCTTCCCGGTGAAATTCTGAAGCTATCCTGGAACGCTGAGATTACCAGGGAAGAAGAAAATAGTTACATCGGCTGGCAATCTGTTGAAGGTTCTATGATTGATAATGCCGGTAAAGTTGAGTTTAAAGATGCTTTAAACGGCATGGGAACAGAATTGTTAATCGAGATAAGCTACTTTCCCCCTGCCGGCAGCTTAGGTCAGGGTATAGCCAAACTTCTTAATAATTTATTTGAGGATATGATCCGTAAAGACATTACCAACTTTAAACATTATGTGGAGGGGGAAGAGTATCAAACTTTTATTAACTCCTCCAGTTTTGTAGAAAAAATGCAAAACACCTTTAAAAAAGCTACAGATTAATTAAAGATTACCGCCATATTATTTACGTTTTATCAGTGTAAATCCGCTGTTTAATTGTGACAGATAATATGGTTTTTAATATCCGCTCTTTCTGAGGATTTCATTTCTTACCCCAACACTTCTTTCGATAGTTCCGAATGTGATTAATATTTGCGCAAGCATATAGGTTGCCATTATGAATACCCCGGATGATGAAAAAGGAGCCACCAATCTATTTAAGGCCAAAAAACCAGTTGATATTAAAAATGAGAACATTCCCGTTAAAATCAGCCTGAAGCTTGTGCGGTTTACCCTACCATGTCTGAAAGCTGCAAGCACGACCGTTATCGAAACAGCAAGTACATATATGCCAAGCCAAAAGGAAAGTTCTGCCAAAAAAGGCTGAATTAAAAGAATAAGAACAACGCTGTATAAGGCTATAATAAAGAGAATAACATATCCTATTTTGTTTGAAGCACGCACATCATACAGATAATCTCTAATAAAAGCGATGGAGTAAAATAATTGAGCAATAAAGAATGCAGACAGGCCAGCTAAAAACAATAAGACTTTGCTTGCCGCGAATATTGATAAGATATCCCCTGCGAGTGAAAATAGTAAACCCAGAAATATTAATTTGCTAAAGGTTCCGTAAAGCCGGCTACAGCTAATTAAATAACCGCTCAGTAAAATACAGATTAGTGGTTTTAATAATAACTGAAGTTGCGAAATATGCCAGGTTTCTGCAAATAAAACGAATAAAGCAACTAATCCGAAACTGATAATAAAGCTAAGATGACGTTTCCACATCTTTAATTTTTTATTCTAGAGGGTTACTGAGGCAGGTAGTTAACGCTCAAAGCAAGGTTATGTTTCGTGTAGAGCAGCTATCATACATTTAACAATTGTATTTAAAGAAGTTATCCGGGTATTTTATATCTTCACCGTTTTCAAAAAAATCATGATTAGAAAGACCATCTTGCTATTGATAATTGCTCCATTAGCAACATTCGCACAAAATGCTAAAAAAGCGCCGGTAAAACAGCCAATTAATAGTTTCGTTCTTAAAAACGGTATGGATACCGCCAGTTATGCTTTTGGCCTTAAAATAGCTACAGATTTAAAAAACCGTGGTGTTGACAGCCTAAATTACTCTATCTGGAGTATGGCGATGCAGCAGGTTTTTGAAAATAAGAAACCGGAAATATCGCAGGAACAAGCTCAAAAAGTTATAACTCTGTTTATGAGTTCAAGGGAAGAGGAGAACTCAAAAACAATTATTGCAGAAGGAGATAAATACCTGGCTGAAAATAAAACTAAACCGGGTGTAGTAACTACAAACAGCGGCCTTCAATATATTATATTAAAAATGGCAGATGGCCGCAAACCAAAACCTGATGCGGAGGTAACCGTTCATTACAAGGGAACCCTACTTAACGGAAAACAATTTGATAGCTCATACGACCGCGGGGAACCATTAAGCTTACAGTTAAGCAAAGTAATTCCGGGCTGGAGCGAAGGTGTACAGTTAATGCAGGAAGGCTCTAAGTATAAATTTTTTGTCCCATGGAAACTTGGTTACGGACCTCAGGGAGCTGGGGGCGATATTCCGCCGTATAGTGTTTTGATCTTTGAAATTGAGCTGCTAAATGCCGGCAAGTAACACAGGCCTGTTTATGAAAAAATTTGATGAAATATAAGTTAGGAGATTTTGTTCGGTTTGTTGACGAACGTATAGAAGGGTACATCACCCGGATAATTGACGAGCAAACAGTTGCGGTAACCGATCAGGATGATTTTGAGATAACTGTCGGTATTTCGCAAATCACCTGGGTTCACGGAAAGCAACCTTCTGAAAGAGTTACCGTGGAAGATAATGTCGTTCTTAAAGATGAAAACTTTCAGCAAGAAGGAATTTTCCTTGCTTTTTTAACTGATGAACGTGCCTCAGCGGTTGTTCATTTTCAGCTTTTAAATCAAACTGACTTTCAATTAGTATGTACTTTAAAAACTGAAAACGAATACAAGTATAAAGGTGAATTTTTAGGAGAGGTAAAGCCGCAATCTTCGGTTAATGTTTATTCAGCATCTTTATCAGAATTAGATAGGTGGCCCGAATTCAATTTTCAACTTTTACGTTACAGCAGCGGGAACACAAAGCCCCTGGCACCCATTGCTGTAATTAAAAAGCTTAGGGCAAAAGATTTTGCCGGTGCAAAAAAGTTGGTTCCTTTTTCAAAAAGCACTGGCTGGCTAATTCAACTTGACGAACCGGAGTTAGTTATTGATGCGCAACAATTAAAAGAAAGCTTCCATAAGCCGATTGAGGAGAAAACTAAAATTGAAAATCCGGGGAAAGAGATTGACCTTCATATAGAAAAACTCCGTGATGATTACCAGTTTTTAAATCATTCAGAGATGCTGGATATTCAGTTAAGCTTCTTCAGGCGATCTTTGGACGCAGCTATCGTCCATAAACTTAACTCGATCATTTTTATACATGGACTCGGTAACGGCACACTTAAAAACGAAATTCATAAAATAATTAGCAAGCACAAACAAGTAAAGACTTTTATGGATGCCCGGAAAGAGAAGTTCGGCTACGGAGCAACTGAAGTGTTCTTTAAATAATAAACTATCAAAACCTTTATTATTGCTTGTATCCCATCTGGATCGTAGCAACCGATCTGCTTAGCTTTTAATTTTATTTTGGTTTGAATTTATTCGTTTAAAAATAGTGAATATAGTTAGAGCCGCCAGTGCAAATATGGAAATTCTTGCGATGGGATCATATTGTTGTGGTGGTACATATTGCACGCCCTGCTCATTCATAATAGCAGGTTGAATAACATATCTGCCGTGTAGGGGAATGGCTAGTTTCGCAAAATTTAAAACTAAATTATCAAGCGAAACCAATAACTCATTGCCTTGCATTGGCATACCATGACCGGTGGCAGCAATTGACGGCCTTAACTCTGCAAGTTTACGTACAGAAGTTTCGGCAGCAATCCAATCGTTTGTAAAATATTTTGGTGGCCCGGAGAGTAGCTTTTTTTGTGTCATCACCGCAAACGCTGATTCTTGTTTCGTTGTTACAAACGCGTCACCTGCAATTAATACTTTGTCTTCATTTCTAAATAAGGAAACATGACCCGGGGCGTGACCGGGTGTGTGAAAATACTTCCATCCGGGCAGCAGGGGTACAGAACCGTCTGCGGGTAGTTCAGATATTTGGCCTCCTAAATTACTCGGTCCTTTAGGATACATCCAGGAAAGTGAACTCATCAGCCCGCCTCCAACTGTGGGATCCGGCGGTGGATAGGAAGATAAGCCAGTTAAATAAGGTATTTCCAGGTGATGCGCAAAAACCGGAACATCCCAAATTTCTAAAAGATCTTTTAAAGCTCCAACGTGATCGAAATGCCCATGAGTTAATACAATGGCTGATGGATGCGTTCCCACTCCAAAAATATCCTCAGCCATTTTAATAATTTTCTTCGCAGAAGTTTTAAGTGCGGCATCAACAAGCACCCACTCGGTAGAAAATGGTTGTTTAGAAATCATGTAAATATTTACAAACACAATTTTAGACCCCCAAACGCCGGGAGCTACTTCAAAATAGTGTTTATTATCATTCTTTCTCTTTTGTTGAATCAATGCAGCTTTCATTTTTTTTATTTTAAAGAATTCTATTTTGTTAATATCAGAAAGCAAATGCAGGTTAAAACTGTTTTTTTTAATTAAAATAGTAACAATTAAAACAGGAATTTTACTTTAAGGTTTTTGCCGTTGCTGCAATATCTTTATAATTATTTGGACTGAATTTTTATTTTTCCTTATCTTGCGACAAATTTAATAATACACTGCAATGCAAAAAGAAGGTACAGTAAAGTTTTTTAATGAAACTAAAGGATTCGGGTTTATCGTTCCCGCAGAAACAGGTGAAGAAGATGTATTCGTACATTCATCTGGTTTAATTGATCAAATTCGTGAAAACGACAAAGTTCAATACGATGTTGAGCGTGGCAAAAAAGGCCTTAACGCTGTTAATGTGAAAGTTGTTTATTAAAATAACATATATCATTGAGCAAAAAAAGCATGTCTACCGACATGCTTTTTTTGCGTTAATGGTTATTGTTCAAATTAAGCTGGCAAGCTTAGGCTAAATGATCATAAAAGATCATTAGCTAAATTGGCAAGTTCGCTTCTTTCTCCTTTTTGAAGTGTAATATGTGCATATAGCGGATGGGTTTTAGCTTTATCAATTAAATAAGATAACCCATTACTTTCAGCATCAAGATAGGGTGTGTCAATTTGATAAATATCCCCTGCAAAAACTATTTTGGTGTCCTCTCCTGCTCTGGAAATAATTGTTTTTATTTCATGTGGAGTAAGATTTTGAGCCTCATCTACAATAAAAAAAATCTTGGTAAATGTTCTGCCCCGTATAAAAGCCAATGGTGCGATAACGATCTTTTCGCTGCTTACCATTTCATCAATCCTGGCCTGAGATTTATGGTCGTCTGCAAATTGTTCCCTGATAAACCTTAAATTATCCCAGATGGGAGCCATGTAAGGATCAATCTTAGACTTAACATCACCAGGTAAAAACCCAATATCTTTATTGCTTAAGGGTACAATGGGCCGTGTGATAAAGATTTGCCGGTAATACTTACGCTGTTCTAATGCACTTGCAAGGGCAATTAATGTTTTACCTGTACCGGCATTACCTTGTATGGTCACCAATTTTATTTGTGGATTTAAAAGTGCGTGTAAGGCAAAATTCTGTTCAGGATTTTTAGGGGTTATTCTAAACACGGTCTGATCCGGAATCAATTCAAATAAATGCCTGCCCGGATTATAAAAACATTTAAGTAATGCATTTTTATCACTTATTGTATAGTAATGAAAATTTGCAGAATTTGTAATTCCTAACTTATCGGCTGAAATGGATTTGTTTTTTAGCAGTTCAGAAATTATTTTGGTTGGAACATTCGTGAGCGCTGTTTTGCCACTGTATAATTCTTCAACATTTTTTACTTTACCGGTTTCATAATCTTCAGCGGTCAGGTTTAATGATTTTGCTTTAAGTCTTAAACAGATATCTTTTGAAACAAGAATCACCTTTCTCTCAGGTAACTGATCTTGCAAACTTAACGCGGAATTTAAGATACGATGATCAAACTTACCGGTACCAAAAATTTCTTTGGCGTCATATAAAGCTGGCTTATCATCCATAATAATCTTAAAACTTCCGCTGGCTTTGCCAGGTAAAGCAAGCCATTGGTTAATAAGGTGTTCTTTGGATATTTCGTTTATGAGGCGAATAAAACTCCGTGCTTCAAAATTTCGGGTTTCATTCCCTGTTTTAAGATTGTCAAGCTCTTCAAGTACCTGTATGGGTATGGCAACATCATGTTCCTGAAAATTTTGGAAAGCATTATGATCATACAAAATTACCGAAGTATCAAGTACAAAAACCTTTTTTCCAGCAACCTGTGAGTTCTTGGTCATTAGGCTAAATTAAAATAAATTACAGTATGTATTAGAAGAAACTGTGATAGAAATAGGATAGAAACACAAAACGGAAACCTTCCTCTTTCGATTCTGATTTCCGTTTTAACCTCTTTTGTAACCTTGATTACTCAGAAGTATCAAGCTTCTGTAACTTTTAACAATCTTGAAGTCTACTTGTCTTTTCAAACTAGTAGAACCCATAGTTCTTTACTTTGTCATCACAAATATTCCTTGGAATTTGAGTGATATAGGTAACGCCTGCCTTTTGGGACTTAAAGTATCAGTCGTTATCTTTCGATGCGGATCTGAGTTTAAATTTTCGATTCCAAAATCCTAAAACACGAAGATTTAAGATTTAAAGGAGTTTTTTTCAGGCTGTCAAAGTACTTCGTTCTTGATATGACAAGGTAGCAATTTTTAAGGGTTTGTCAAGGAAAATCAAAAAATTTATTTTGCACATGTTACTCACAATTTATGAATAGTTTTTAACAGTAAAAATTAAGGTGAAGCTTACAATTTTGTGTTTACACAAGATTATTAACAATATTGATTTGAGAGAAATTAACATTTGTTTTAAAAGCTTTATTAAAATTACTACCATTATTATCCCCGCAACACCTTATTTTAAATAAATTTGAATTTATCTACCGCTAACTATAACTTCGCTATTGCCAAAGCCACTTAATGAAACCATCCCGGGCGATTAGAAATTTTATTTTCAGTCAGTATTTTACAGATGGTATAAAAATTACATTTGGTGTACTCCTCCCCTCACTTATTTTTTATCAATTTCATTACATTAACATAGGTGTAACCATTTCTTTAGGTGCCGTATGTGTGAGTATTGTAGATAACCCAGGGCCGGTTATACACAAAAGAAACGCTATGTTGGTTTGCAATGTGGTCATCTTTTTAACAGCGCTGTTAACAGGAATTATTAATAATTTTCCGGTTTTTTTGGGATTTGAAATAGTCTTGCTCAGTTTCTTTTTTTCTATGCTTTCGGTTTACGGAAACAGAAGTTCAGCTATTGGTACTGCCGCGTTGTTAATAATGGTGTTAAGCATTGACCATTTATCGGCATTCGGCATTTTTGAACATGCTTTATATATTTTAACAGGGGGGTTATGGTATCTGATACTTAGTTTATCAGTTGCCCAATTAAAACCTTACAGGCAAGCCCAGCAGGAATTGGGCGAGTGTATCGAAGAAATTGCCCGTTACATTAGGTTTAAAGCCGAATTCTATGATATTAAAACCAATATTGAAAAGAATTATAAGCAATTAATAAATCAGCAGATTATTGTTCATACGCATCAGGATTCTGTCAGAGAAATATTATTCAAGAGCCGTATAGTGATGAAAGACACCACCGATACAGGGCGTCATTTAATACTCACTTTTGTAGATATTATTGATCTTTTTGATCAATCAACATCCATGTTTTATGATTATGAGGCTATCAGGACAAAGTTTGGCGGTTCAGGTATTTTATTTGAATACAGATTTCTTATTTTAAAAATTGCTGAGCAGCTTGAAGATCTCAGTTTTACAATAAGCAGCAATTTACCTGCTTCCAAAATGAGCGACCTGCAATTTGAACTTGAGAAATTAAAAAATCAAACAGATAAGCTTGAAAGTGATGGGCTTAACAACTTTGTTTTAAAAAAAATCCTGATCAACATCAGGAACATGGTTGCCAGGACGCAAAAAATTTACTCGTATTTTAATCCTGAAACCCTTGCTCAGCACGAAATCAGACGAAAGTCTGATCTGCCTAAATTTGTATCTCACCAGGAATTTGGATTTAAAAACCTAAAAGAGAATCTGAATTTAGAATCTTCAATTTTCCGTCATTCATTACGTGTCGCATTTGCCATGTTGATTGGATATTTAGTTTCTAAACTTTTTCCCTTTGGGCATCATAGCTACTGGATTTTACTAACCATCCTTGTTATCTTAAAACCGGGTTTTACTTTAACAAAGCAACGAAATTACCAACGTTTGATTGGAACGATACTGGGTGGAATTGGAGGCGCTTTAATCCTTTATTTCATCAATGATCAAGCATTTCTTTTTATTTTGTTAATGATCTTTATGGTGGCTTCCTATAGTTTTCAAAGATTAAATTACACTATCAGTGTGGTGTTTATGACTCCATTTATATTAATTCTTTTTTATTTTATGGGAGGTGGTGATGGTATTTTAATTGCCCGTGAAAGAATTACCGACACATTTACCGGATCGGCAATAGCACTTATTGCTAACTATTATATATTGCCCAAATGGGAATTTCAGCAGTTAAAAGATTCTGTAAAGGAAGTTTTAGTTGCAAATTACCATTACTTAAATAATGTGTCTGATATTTTAACGGGAAAAACATGGGACTTAACGGCGTATAAATTATCCAGAAAAGCGGTTTACGTAAGTTCGGCTAATATAGCGGGTGCATTTCAACGGATGTTGGCCGAGCCAAAAAGTAAACAAAGGAAAGCAAAAGACCTTCACAAATTTGTAGTGATTACGCACATTCTTTCATCTTACACAGCTACTTTAATCTCTACCCTACAGCCATACGGGTTATTAACAGGAAATAAGGATTATTTGAAATTGGTTAAACAATCATTGTTAAGCATTAAAGAATCAATTAATTTAATTGATAAAAATGATGAGTTCCATAGCGGGGAGGCAGACCTGGCTTCACCAAATCTTCATGCCGAAATAATATCTGATAATGATGCCAATCTAATTCGCGAACAACTTGAACTTGTACGAACAACTACTTCTGATATTTTAAAAATCGCTCAATCCTTAGCTAATATCTAATAAAGACTTTTCCGGTAAACGTGTACTTTATCTATCCGCGATGATTTTAATCTGATCTCCTGGTAAATTTTCTTCAAGCTTTTTAAAACTCCTGGAAGCAGTAATACCATGAACTATAATTGAAATAAGGACAATAAAAGATACAAGGGCCCATATCTCTTTGTTAAAATTAAACCAGGTCTTGCTTAATGCAAAAGAAAGGTAATAGAATGATCCCATTCCCCGGATCCCAAAAAAACCAATAATTCCTTTTTCCTTGTAGTGGAGTTTTGTTCCGATCAGGGCGAGAAAAACAGTGAGTGGCCGTATGATGAAAATAAAACAAATCCCAACTAAAGCCATTTCCCATGTTAACGCTTTTAAAATCCCGGTTACCAATATCCCACCAAAAAGTATTAAAATAATGGCTAAAAGCATTCTTTCTATCTGATCTGTAAATTCGTGAAGCCTCCTGTGAAATTTGTGATTACGCTCATATGCACGCATTGAAATGGCACAAACAAAAACAGCTATAAATCCATATCCATGAAGTAACTCGGTAACTCCGTAAACCATCAGGGTTGCAGCAATGGCTATAAATCCGTCTCGTGTTAACAAAAATTGCCTTTTTTCCGGAAGATCAAAAATTAAATAGCCCAGCAATTTTCCAAACAGAAATCCGCTGGCTACACCGGCTATTACTTTGTATATTAGATCTGAAAGAAGCCAGTTTTGAATACTTGCATTTCCGTTCCCAGCCATAATGGCTAAGGTGATGGCAAGCCAAACAAAAGGAAATGCGGTTCCATCATTCAGCCCGGCTTCTGCGGTAAGCGAAAATTTTACATTGTCTTTATTTCCTTCATGCGGAGGCCCTACTTGCACGTCAGAAGCTAAAACCGGATCTGTTGGTGCCAAAACTGCACCCAATAATAAAGCAGAAGCCCAATCAAATTTGAGTATCCACCAGCCCATAACCGTCATCAATCCGATACACAATATCATGGTAACAATAACCAACCTAAAAGGAACGATCCAGCTCTTAAAAGAAAAAGCCTGGTCAATTTTTAAACCTGTTCCCATCAAAGAAATTAGAACCACCAATTCTGTTAAATGAACAGCATACTCTTCATATCTGTCAACATCAGGCTTCGGCAAAATATCAAAAAAGGAATACAGCACAGCACCCACCATGACATAGATAATGGAATAAGATATACCGGTTTTTTGCGAAATAGCTGGCATCCAGGCCATAGCTAAAGCTGAAAATCCAAAAACGGTTATAAATATAATATACTCATCCATGCAGTATGGTCAACAACTTATACCAGAAATGTTTTAGAATAATAATATCGAATTTTCTATAAAAGGAGCTTGCTGGCCAACCCAAGCAATAATGTGAAACCGAAAACATCCGTAAAAGTAGTGATGATTATGGATGAGGCGATGGCAGGGTCAATACCAACCCGTTTAAGTAATAAGGGAATAGAAGAACCTGCAACCCCTGCTATTATTAGATTTCCTGTCATCGCAATAAATATTACCAGGCCCAACAATGGATTATGGTCATAAAATAATGCAAAAAAGAAAACAATAAGTCCAATGGAGGCGCCGTTTATCAACCCTACCGTAAATTCTTTTAAAACAGTGCCATAAGCCTGGTTATCAGTAAGGTCTGTTAATGATATTCTCCTGATAGTTACTGCAAGCGATTGCGTTGCGGCATTACCTCCCATTCCGGCAATCATTGTCATGTATCCTGCTAAAATACCTAACTGTACAATAGTTTCATCAAAATAACGTATTACGGAGGCAGCCAAGAAAGCGGTTCCTAAATTTAAAATTAACCACGGCAACCTGCTTTTAACAGCTTCTTTCCAATTACCAGCAAGTTGCTCATCCTCAGAAACACCGGAGATCTTTAATATATCTTCGGTATTTTCTTCTTCCATAACATCAATAACATCATCAAAAGTAATGCGCCCAAGTAAATGCATCTCATCGTCAACTACAGGTATGCTTGTAAGGTTATACTGTGATATCAACCTCGCAACCTCTTCCTGATCAGTTTCTGCTTTTACATAAACAAAATCTGGCTGAATTAATTCTGAAATTCTGACCGTATTTCGTGCTTTAATAATGTCTTTAAGTGAAACAATTCCTTTTAAAACGTTAAAATCATCTACTACATTAATGGTATAAAACTCTTCCATCTCTTCGCTTTGGCGGATAATTTCGTCTAAAGCGTCTTTTTTTGTAAGAAGTGAGTTAATTTTAATAACCTGGGTGTTCATTAAACCACCCGCCGTGTCTTCCTCGTATTTTAATAAGGAACGAATATTTGAGGCATCTTCCTGATCAAGTTGCTGAAGGATCTCATGCTGCTGATCTTTAGGTAGCTGGCTGATGATGTCTGCTGCGTCATCATAATCAAACTCTTCAAAAATTTCTGATCTTCTTTCGGGATGAAGGTTTCCAAGAAGTTTTTCAGGATGAAATTCCGCGTCCATCTCCGAGATGATGTCTGAGGCGAGATCTGCAGGGAGGATACTAATTATGCGTTCTCTTGACTCTTGGGTAAGGCTCTCAAAAAGAATGGCGATTTCTGAGGCATGATATTCTAAAACTAAAGCTAAAAGCGTTGCGTCATCGGCTTCAAGTGCCTGCCTGAAACGTTGTACATCTGCTTTATTCAGTTCAAAAGGTTGCATCTCCGCTAAAATAACAAAACAGGGTGATAAAAATTTAATTTATTGCCTATAGATCTATAAAAATGGCATCGAATGAAATTTAACGGTTACTAAGCCATCCTTTACGGTAAAAATAAATGATCTGGACGATGGCAATTGCCAGCATCGCCAGCATCGTGTACATGTACCCATTTTCAGCGTATAACTCCGGCATATTGTTATGCAGCACTTTGCCGGTTTCCGGGTCCTGATAAGAAAAATTCATCCCATAAACTCCCGCAACAAATGTTAAAGGAATAAAAATTGAAGATATTATCGTTAAAACCTTCATAATTTCATTCATTCTGTTGCTTATAAATGACAGATTCATATCAATTAACCCGGTAGTGATATCACGGTTACTTTCAATCAGGTCAATTACCTGCATAGTGTGATCGTAGGTATCACGCAAATAGGTTCTGGTTTCTCTGGAGATTAACTTGGATGAACTTCGTATGAGGTCATTTACCTTATCTCGTTCTGGCCACACTACTCTGCGGATGACAATCATGGCCCTTTTGATAGACTGTATATCATAAATTAAAGTTTTATTCGGACGGCGATACAGTAGCTCTTCAATTGTTTCCAGTTCATCTCCCAGTTTATAAATTAGTTCAAAATAGTTATCTACAATTAAATCTGTAAGCGCATAAAGCATATACGAGGTTCCGCCCAAACGTATATTTCCGCGGTTTTGCTTCAAATTATTGATCACGGGAGCGAAAAACTCATTGTAGTTACTTTGAAAACTAATTAAAACCTGTGGCATAAGCAAAAACCCAACCTGATCATTTTGTATTTGCTTCTCTTTATTTACAACTAAAAGTCTGCTTACAGAAAATAAATAGTCGTCATACTCGTCCAACTTTGGGCGCTGCCTGTTACTCATTATGTCTTCCAGTACAAGTTTGTGTATTTTAAACTTGTTTTCTAGGAACTGAAATAATTGGATATCACCAAGGCCTTGTACATCAACCCAATGAAAAGATGCGGGGTTTTTATTTAACTGGATTTCAATTTCATTAAAATCTTCCGTTTCATAAACTGAGTATACTTCTTTAAGATAAGCGTAGATTTTGATTTTTGGCTTCAGATCTGATTCCCTGATTTCCAGTAAACCTGGGCTACTACCGGGAGAATTATAACGGGAATTTGATTTAATTTTTGTTCGTTTTATAAGACCCATTATGTAAGAAAATTAATTGATTGTGGCCCCTGGTTAAAAAGCAGATCAAGAATACTTAAATTAGGTATGAAACCATTTCTATCTTCAAATACCTGAAAGTATGTTTTAAGTTTCATTTCTGCGGTGTTTTTGGGATGAATACTTAGACGGAAATCAACTGAACTATTAATTTCTTCGGTATAACTTTCAGTATAATCGTATTCAAGATTTAATTTGAGGGCCTTAATTAGAAATTTCATGATCGCATCATTGTAATCAAATAAAAACTCCCACCTTTTGCTGTAAAACGGAATGATCTCATCTTCATAATACTCAAAATACGCAGAACTTCTGTAGCTGGTCTGTAAACTCATTAAATGCTGGCGTTGCCATTTAAAATCATAACTTATCTTCACATCTTTCATTAAAGTATGCGCTTTAGATCCTTTTATTACCGGTACAATAAGGTTTAGTTTACCGTTAGGCGAATGAATAGATGATCTGTTGCGAAAAGTTTGTTTTGGGAAATGTTCAAACTTTTCAAATACCACTTTTTGATTATATCGGATCAGATATTGAAAGTATTCAATTGGAGGGAGATAAAATAATGGGAATATTTTTTCTTTTTCCATGGTATAAGTTAAGTTTGCAATCAAATCAAATAAATGTTAAGCGTAAATTCAGGTTTATAAACTTCAATATTAATAAATTTGACGCCATTACCCGATATTCAAATATACATGGCTCTTCCCTTTAAAATAAATTTATACAGATGAACACAAGTTTTAACAAGCTTGGAATTTTATTTTTAAAGTTAATCTCCCGCCTTCCTTTTTTTATATTGTATCTGTTAGCCGACCTTCTTTTTTTTATTTTATTTTATGTGGTTAGATATCGCCGAAAGGTAACTCAAAGCAATCTTACAAACGCTTTCCCTGAAAAATCTATCCGGGAACGGAGACTGATCGAAAAAAAATATTACAAATTTCTTGCGGATATGATTATTGAATCATTAAAAATGAATTCTGTCACAAGTGAAGAGATAATGAAGAGATGTAAAATCAATAACCCTGAACTTTTAAGGAATCATCTCAATCAAGGCCGCTCAATTTTGATGGCAACTGGCCATTACGCCAACTGGGAATGGGGCAACATGATTATACCCCAAGTTTATTCTGAAAAGATTGTGGTTATTTATAAGCCCTTAAGCAATCTTTTATTTGGCCGGCATCTTAATAAAATGCGTTCAAGGTTTGGAAGTTTAATGGTTCCTATGAAATCAACACTTCGCAAAATTGCCGAGCTTAAAAATCAGTTGTATATTTTTTTTTTTACCAGCGACCAAACTCCATCCCAACACGAGTCTCAATACTTTACTGATTTTTTGAATCAGCCGACAGCTGTATTCCTGGGATTAGAAAAAATTGCCAAAAAAACCAATCACCCGGTTATGTTTCTCCATATTAACCTATTAAAAAGAGGGTTTTATGAATTTACGTTTAGTACAATAGTTGAAGACCCATCCAAAACAAAAGAGTTTGAAATTACAAATTTTCACACTCAAAAATTAGAGCAAATTATTCGTCAAAGACCGGAGTTGTGGTTATGGTCTCATAAAAGATGGAAATTTAATCCCAACTTGAACCCCTGATGTATTTTCCAGAAGTTGCTGTAATCATATTAAACTGGAATGGTGAAGGATACCTGGAAAAATTCCTTCCATCGGTACTCGCGAGCTCATATCCAAATTTAAAAATAATACTTGGGGATAATGCTTCCACGGATAACTCTGTGCACTTTGTTCGAGAAAACCATCCAGCTGTTTATATTATCCAAAATGAAACAAACCTTGGCTTTGCAGGTGGTTATAATCAGATTTTAGACCAGATTGAAGCTGATTATTATATTCTGTTAAATTCTGATGTTGAAGTGAGTCCTCACTGGATAGAGCCTGTAATTGCCATGATGCAAGCGGATAATTTGATTGCAGTTGCCCAGCCAAAAATTTTATCATATACGGATAAAACAAAATTTGAATATGCAGGTGCCGCCGGAGGTTTTATTGATAAACTTGGTTATGTGTTTTGCAGGGGCCGTTTATTTGATTCTTTGGAGACCGATGAGGGCCAATACAATACAGCTTCAGAAATATTTTGGGCCTCAGGTGCCGCGTTTTTTATCAAAAAACAAATATGGCAGGAATCCGGGGGTTTAGACTCGGATTTTTTTGCCCACATGGAAGAAATTGATTTATGCTGGCGCTTAAAAAATAAGGGATATAAAATAATGTATTGCCCGGATTCCGAGGTTTATCATGTAGGAGGCGGCACTTTAAGTGTAGAAAGTTCCTTTAAAACTTATCTTAATTTTAGGAACAATCTGGTCATGCTTCAAAAAAACCTGCCAAAAAAAAAGGTTTTTACAATTATTTTTATCCGGTATTGGCTTGATCTTCTTTCTATCCTGAAATTTATGATGCAGGGAAATATGAAGAACGCGTTTGCGGTTAATAAAGCTCACGTATATTTCTTTAAGAATTTTAATAAAAACCGAAAAAAAATTAGTGAAAGCAAATCAATTGTTAACCTGACTGGGATTTATAACAAGAGTATTGTTTGGGATTTTTTTGGTAAAGGGATAAAAAATTCTCGGAGCTTGTTTTCTTTTAGCTTACTTTTCTAACCGCAAAAAGTATTCTGCGAAACCCTTAAAGTCATCAAACTTCAAATCATAATCTTCGGTGCTGCCAAACCCATAATTTACAAAAACAAATGGAAGCTCTGCTTTACGGCTTTCTTCGCTGTCGGTTTGCGTATCTCCGATATAAATTGGAGATTTTAAATTATATTTTTCAATCAGCAATTTAATATTGTAATGTTTTGGTTTTGAGTTAACCCCATGGGCCATTTCGTCCGTAATTAAATGAGTGATACCGGCCCAATCCATAAATTCTGTTATTAAATTTTCTGGGCAGTTGCTTACAATAAACAATTTATATTCTTTTGAAAGTTTTATAAGTCCGTCTACTACCCCATTATATAATTTTCCGCCCATTTGCGATAGCATTTCAGCTCTTGATGAATTTATTGTTTCGAAGATTTTCTCCTGTTCTTCAATTGAAAATTCCGGTAGCATTCGTTCCAGCACTTTCCGTTTTTCCCATCCCATCATAAATCCAAGATCATCGGTAGTGACCACTTTATTTACCTTTTCTTTAGCATAACCGGCATTCCAGGAAGCAACATACATTTCTACAGCATCCCATAACGTACCATCCATGTCAAAAATTAAACTATCAGGTTTTGTCATTTGCAATTTTAATCTTAAGCATTGTAATTACTATTGATGTGTTCATGAATCAGCTTAAAAAACTTTCCAAACCTAATCTGTAACCGTCCAAACCAAAACCGGTGAGCACTCCTTTACAATTTTTCCCTGTTAAAGAAAGATGACGGTACTCCTCCCGGGAGTAAATGTTAGAGATATGCACTTCTACTACCGGGGTTTTAATGGCGGCAATGGCGTCCGCAATTGCTATTGAAGTATGCGTGTAACCGCCAGCGTTTAAGATTATCCCATCAAAACTAAAACCTGTTTCGTGCAATTTGTTTATAATTTCACCTTCTATATTGCTTTGATAATAGTCAATCTCAATGATGCTGAACTTGATTCTCAGCTCTTCCAAATAATTGTCAAAACTTTGGTTGCCATAAATAGATTGCTCCCGAACGCCCAATAAGTTTAAATTAGGCCCGTTAATTATCTGTACTTTCATAATCAAACTTATAAAAACAATTTGGACTGGCAACTGGCTTCAGAAGGCTTTAAAACATATTTACGGCTTGAGCGATCATTATCTGTAAACACGGTTGATGCTTATTTAACCGACGTAAATAAACTGATTCAGTTTTTAGAGGCGCACAAAATAAGTAAAAGTCCGGTTCAGATTTCTTCAGAAGATCTTAAAAAATTTATTGAATGGGTTAATTATTTAGGGATGTTACCGCCTACGCAATCAAGGGTTTTATCGGGTTTAAAGGCTTTTTTTAAGTATTTGCTTTTAGATGATCATATTTCCATTGATCCTTCTTCAATAATTGAAAGCCCCAGATTAAGCCGAAAATTACCAGACACACTAAGTTTTTTGGAGATCAATAACTTATTATCTCAAATAGATTTATCAAAACCAGAAGGCATGAGAAATAAATCTATCATTGAGGTTCTATATAGTTGTGGGTTGCGGGTAAGCGAGTTATGTTCATTACGAATATCTAATCTATATCTGGACATGCATTATATTAAAATTACCGGTAAAGGCAACAAGGAACGTTTAGTACCTATTGGAAATGAGGCGGTTAAATATCTTGAAATGTATATACAGCAATCCCGGAATCACATAAAAGTAAAGCCCGGAAAAGAAGATTATGTGTTTCTAAATAGACGGGGGAATTCTTTATCAAGGGTGATGATCTTTATAATTGTAAAAGATCTGGCTGAGAAAGCCGGGATAAAAAAGAATATCAGCCCACACACCTTCAGACATTCGTTTGCCACACACCTGGTTGAAGGTGGAGCTGATTTACGGGCTGTTCAGGAAATGTTAGGACATGAGAGTATCACTACAACTGAAATTTACACGCATTTAGATAAGGATTTCTTACGCGAAACTATTATTCAGTATCATCCAAGAAGTTAATATTCGATGATTCACTTTCAATGCTGTTCTTAGCTTCAATCCAACGCGACATATATTTTGTACCAGCCATTGTGTGATGCATTAACATAGCCCCTGTAAAATTTTTTAATCTGCGCTCTTTCAAGTTTAATCTTACCTCATCCAACTTATTGATCAGGTTTAGTAAGATATCTTCCTTGTTAAAACATTCATTAACAATTTTTACCCCGTTATTTTGGGCATTGTTCCAAATAAGTTCATTGGTGTAAAGTTTTACCGCTTTTGCAGCAAACTTGATTGGCTCATCTTCAATAAAACCGTTCCAGGGTAATTTATGATGCATTCCCTCAGCACCTATGTGCGATGTTACACTTGGTGTGCCACAACGCATGGCTTCAAATAATTTACCTTTTAAGCCCGCACCAAAACGTAATGGAGCCAAACAAACCCGCGAATTTTGCATCACCGCATACGCATCAGCAATTCTGCCTTTTATATAAAAACCTTCTTCTGGATTATTCAACAAAAGAACTTTCGCTGGTGGGTAAGCGCCAAATACGTGTAATTCTGCCTCAGGAAGTTGCTCTCTGATTAACGGCCAGATTACACGCTGCAAATACAATACTGAATCAAGATTAGGTTCATGCAAAAAATTACCGATGGTCATAAAATGCTGACGTTTTAAGAACGAAGGCCAGCTTATCCTTTCTGTGTCTATAATTTTATCACTGATAAAAGGAAAGTAATGGAGTAGATTTTTAGAAACTTTAAATAAATTTTGCAAAATCCTCATTTCGTACCGGGAGATAACCAGGCTTAAATCACATCTTAAAATGCTTGCAATTTCCCTTTTAGCATCGTTAGAATTCAAAAGATCTTCGGTTTTAAACTGGAATAATTCTTTAACTGCCTTGTGTCTTCCACGTCTCAGACAATGAAGGTCTTCGGTATTCAAAATTCTTAAAGCGTTAGGGCAAACTTCTGATACCCGCCAACCAAACTGCTCTTCAATTATAAAACGATCGAAAATTACGATTGATGGTTTTATATTTTTAACGATTTCATTAAATCCGGAGTCGTTTATTTTAATTCTTATCTTATTTACTTCAATAGCATTTAAATCCGTGGCGTATAGGCTATCAGCAGCGGGGCTTGCAAAACTTACCTGCCAGCCTTTACTTCCAAACAAATTAATCAACTCCATCATCCTGATTCCTGCCGCTGATGATTTAGGTTCGGGCCACACCGAACCTATAATTAATACCTGATTTTGGTGCATTTACTAAAAAAAATTAAGCTTCATTAGCGGTAACAATTACAATATGACACACCACAAATTCTTTCATTATGTTGTAAAAAGTTTGTAAACTTAGATTTTCTTAAACTAATTGGAATTATTAAAACGCAAATTTTATGGGCATCATTAAAGAATTTAAAGAGTTTGTATCAAAAGGCAACGTCATTGATTTAGCAGTAGGTGTAATTATAGGCGCTGCTTTCAGCAAGATAGTTACTTCGCTGGTTAACGATATTATTATGCCACCCTTAGGCTACATTTTGGGAGGAATCGATTTTGCCGAAAAGAAATGGATATTAATTCCTGAGGAAACGGCAGTGAAGATTACTGAAGTAGCTATTCGATATGGTAATTTTATTAATGTAATTATTCAATTCCTCATTATCGCGTTTTGTATATTTTTAGTTATTAAAGGCATAAACAGCTTAAAACGTAAAGAAGCAGTCGCACCGGAGGCTCCTCATGTTCCCACAGTTGAAGAATCCCTGCTTGCCGAAATCCGTGATCTGCTTCGTTCACAAAGAAAAATGTAGCTTTATTTTTAGCATTAGCATTGAATTAAACTTCTTAAATCATTCGAAACAAAATTTTTAATAATTAGGAACTTTTTCTGATAAATTAAGTTATCAGAAATATCCACCTGGTTATTTATGTATATTTTAGGTATAAACGCTGTTTTTCATGATTCGGCTTCCTGTTTACTGTTTAATGGCCAATTAATCGCTTCCGCGGAAGAAGAGCGTTTTACTCATTATAAACACGGAAAAAGACCTGTTCCTTTCTCTACTTATGAGTTGCCGTATCATTCCATTGATTATTGTTTAAAGGTTGCCGGAATAAACCTCAATGAAATTGATCAGGTAGCCTACTCATTTGATCCATACATCTTATTAGACAAAAAATTAAAAGGCGCTGATCAGATAGAAATCCCCCTGCATTCTTTAGAAACAAATCGTAACTGGTTATCACCCTGGGGTCCCCTGTCCTTATCATCCATCGTTAATTCTCCCGGATTACTTATTGACGGATATCCGCATCATTTGCAAAAAAGGTTTAAAGGCTGCTCCCACAATAATTTTAAATGGCATTTTGTAGAACATCATATTAGCCATGCAGCCAGCGCGTTTCAATGCTCACCTTTTAAAAACGCAGCGGTATTAACGCTGGATGGCCGTGGCGAAATAGCTACAACTACCTGCAATATTGGTTCTCAAAATTCTCTTAATCGCATAAGCCAGGAAAATATGCCGCACTCTTTGGGATTATTGTATGAAAGAATTACCACTCACCTGGGGTTTTTACATTCATCTGATGAGTATAAAGTCATGGTTTTAGCTTCCTACGGAAAACCTGAATTTATTAGAGAGTTTCAGTCTATGATTGCCTTGGGAAATGATGGAACTTATGAAATCAATGACGAGCGGCTGATTGAAAGATTCGGTCCTCAACGCTTCAGCGAAGATGCGTTTACCCAACATCATTTTAATGTGGCGCACTCTTTACAGGTAGTTTTGGGAGATGTTGTGTTGCAGCTTTGCAATTACCTTCATCGGATAAGCGGCGAAGCAAATCTTTGCATGGCTGGCGGAGTAGCGTTAAACTGTGTTTTAAATGCCCGTATAAGAGACAAAGGCCCATTTAAAAATATCTGGATTCAGCATGCTTCCGGTGATTCCGGTACTGCACTTGGAGCAGCTTTAACAATTGATGCGCAGGAAAGGACGACCAGTGATGGAAAAAAAACCAAGATGGATCATGTCTATCTCGGTCCGGAATATTCAGATAAAGAAATAGAGAAATTTTTAAAATGGGTTAAAGTTCCATACCGTAAACTTCAAAACGTAGCTGAAGAAACTGCTGAAATTTTGGCGGATGATAAAATTATTGGTTGGTTTCAAGGCCGGATGGAATTTGGACCCCGGGCTTTGGGAAGCCGATCTATCTTAGCATCACCCATTCATCCGGCTATGCAAGCCAGGCTCAACGAAGTTGAAGACCGCGAGGATTTCAGGCCTGCAGCACCAGTTGTATTAGAAGAAGATTCGCCTGAATGGTTTGAAAACGCGGCGTATTCTCCTTTTATGCTTTTTGTATACCATGTTAAACCTGACAAGGCGGATAAGATTCCGGCGGTAAGGCATGTAGACGGTACGGCAAGAATTCAGACGATTAATCGTCAACACCACCCAACTTATTATGATCTTATCAAAGCATTTATAAATATTACCGGGGTTCCGGTGCTGGTAAACACTTCATTTAACACGCTCGGTAAACCAATTGTGTGCCAGCCGCGGGATGCTGTAGAATGTTTCTGGACCTCTCCCTTTGATGCGCTGGTGATCGGTTCGTTTTTAATTGAAAAGTAAATGGAAAAAATAATTACATCCCAAAGTAATTTACAAGTTTGTATATCTGTAGTTATCCCAACCTACAAGAGAGCTGATCTGCTATTTAAATGCCTAAAGGCTTTGAGCCTTCAAACTTTTAATACAGATCATTTCGAAGTGATTGTTGTGCATGATGGACCTGATAGCGATAAAAGCATCAAAAAATTAAGATCTGCCTTTCCTTTTATCCGGTATTACTGCCTTCCGGAAAACAGAGGACCAGCAGCTGCGAGAAATTACGGATGGTTAAACGCTAAAGGAACGTTGATAGCTTTTACGGATGATGATTGTGTGCCTGATAAAAATTGGTTGAAATGTATTTGGCATAATTATAATGATGAACCGGAAATTGCATTTACGGGAAAGGTAAAGGTACCCTTACCTCTATATCCGACTGATTTTGAACTTAACATCTCCAAATTGGAAACTGCGGATTTTATAACCGCAAATTGTGCCCTGACAAAAAACGCCTTGCTTAAAGTAGGTGGATTTGATGAAAGGTTTCGGATGGCATGGCGTGAGGATAGTGACCTTGAATTTAAACTTTTAAGTGAAAACGTATCAATCAAAAAATTAAGTTTGGCCCTGGTTGTTCATCCGGTTAGAAAAGCCAAATGGGGAGTTAGTATTAAAGAACAAAAAAAGGGAATGTTTAATGCCTTGCTTTTTAAAAAATTTCCTTTTTTATATCGTCAGAAAATAGCTGATGGTCCACCCTTTGTTTACTATATGATGATCCTATTTTTTACGGGTATTTTTTTATTCATAATTCTCAATCACCTCGTTCTTTCCTCTATTTGCGCATTTTCATACCTTTTAATGGCCATGTACCTTACAATTAAAAGGTTAAGGAAAACGTCCCGCTCAATGAATCATGTTTTAGAAATGCTCATTACTTCTATTGTAATTCCGTTTGCTTCAGTTTTTTGGCAATGGTACGGTGCCATCAAGTACAGAGCCGTGTTTATATGAAATTACCTGTTAAATCAATAAAAAAAATTGCAATCTTTCGTGCCCTGCAGTTAGGCGATATGCTTAGCTCCATTCCTGCTGTCCGCAGTCTTAAAAATGCTTATCCTGAATCAGAAATATCTTTAATTGGATTGCCCTGAGCCCTTTTATTTGTTGAACGATTTAATTCTTATTTTTTTGGTTTTATCTCCTTTCCGGGATATCCGGGTTTGCCAGAACAAAAACACAATCCCGTTGAGGAAGTTGATTTTATAAAGAAAATTCAGGAAAGTAAATTTGATCTTATTTTACAAATGCAGGGAAACGGATCCTACGTTAACCCACTTAATGAACTTTTTAACCCTAAGTTTTTAGCGGGTTATTACAACAAAAAAGAGTATTGCCCCAACGAAGAACTGTTTATGGAATACCCGGATTTTGGGCACGAAGTAGAAAGGCATTTATCGCTTATAAGTTTTTTGGGTATCCCAACAAAAGATCAGGAACTTGAATTTCCGTTATCTGAAAAAGATTATAATGATTGCCAAATTCTTGACCTGGGATTACCCGATAAGAATTTTGTCTGTATTCACCTCCAGATCCCGCGGAACCTGGCGACAGTGGCCTCCTCAACACTTTGCTTTGCTGGCTGACATTTGTTATCAGCATGGCTATAAAATATTTTTAACAGGTACAGAAGAAGAAAAACCACTAACAGAAACTGTGGGAAACTTAACGAAATCTCCGCATATCAACCTTGCCGGGAAAACCAATCTTGGTGCTTTAGGTGTGTTAATCAGCAATGCAAGCCTCCAGATTTCTAACTGTACAGGCGTTTCTCATATGGCCGCGGCGTTAAAAACACCAAGTATTGTGATCAGTATGGATGGTGAACCCGAAAGATGGGCTCCATTAGATACCTCAATTCATAAAACAACAAACTGATTAAAAAACACTGACCTGCAACAAGTTATAAATAATATCCAAATGCTTTTAGAACGTATAAAAACTAATCTGAAGCCGGTAGCCATGAAAATTTTCCAATAGTTTTTAATTCTGCAGGAAAGGATACTATAAGTTCTGGGGTATATTCAACACTTGATTTCATTAATATCCTTTTGGCCGATTCCAGAATGTTAATTGGAGAAGGCGAGCTTAGTTCATGATGAAACAAGTGTTCATTAACATATTTAACTACTTCGTTTTTACTTTGGAGACTTTTAGGAATATTAAATGGTAGTATCTCTCCCTTTGCTTTCCAGGGAGTGTGCTGCGGATTGGTCAACGCATATAAAACCAGGATAGGCGTTTCTGTAGCAGCGGCTATGTGAATGGTACTGGTATTAACCGAAATTACCAAACTGACATGCTTTATTAACGTTATAAATTCTTCAAGGTTTAGCATGCCGGCTAAAGAAAACGAATTTTCTCCGATGGCAAGGCTCAACTTATCTGTAAGGTTTTTTTCAGAAGAGCTCCCTGTTAGCAAAAGCTGACATTTAAAATTTTGTTTCAGTAGATTTCCAGTTTCAACCCACCTTTCAAATGAGTACTCCCGCTTTATTTCACTAACACCGGCATGTAAAATAATGAGCGGCTTTGTAGGATCAACGCCTATTTGAGTAAAAATTGTTAAAATATCCTTCCAACGTAAATCATTAGTTTGAAGGGAAAGATGTTCATTTGAAGTTAAACAATTAATTTGGGCAACCAGGTCTAAATCACGTCTAACCTGATGTCTAACAAATGTGTACGGTTCCTTTTCTGCAACCCAGGTTGTTAAAAGCAGGTACGGGTTTTCACGGCAATAAGCCAGGCGATGCGGAATTTCGGCAAGATAGGCCAGCATTACAGAAGGAAGTGGATTTTGACTATAAACGGTAAAAATAACAGCGCCGTCAAAATCCCGTTTTTTAAGATCTGCAATTAATTTAAAATAATCAATGGTGCTTAAATTAACATTTGTTTTAACCCATGGAAGATCACATATAATCACATCATCTATTTCAGCAATTAAATTTGCAATAGAGGCACCCATGGATGATGTTAAAACAGAAATTTTGCACCCGAGTGTTTCTTTAACCGCTCTGATTGCTGGAGTGGACATGAGCAAATCACCCATGTTGTCAGCCCGTATGATCAGAACATTTTTACATCCCGTCCAGTCCTCGTTCATACCTATAATTTAAATCTGTTCCGCTGCTTCATTGATATTTCTGGCTTTAAAATCGGGTTTCCGGAAAACACCAGGTAACCATTCTGTCTCACCTCCGTTATCAATTAAAATCGTTTGGCAACCTGCCCTATTGCCTGCTTCAACATCGTTTATGGTGTCGCCAATTATCCAGGATTGGTTTAAGTCAATAAAATGATCTGATGCGGCTTCAACTAGCATTCCCGGCAGTGGTTTTTGGCAGCTACACGGTCTGTTAGATCCTTCAACATTTCCATTTGTATCATGTATGCAATAATAAAAGCCGCATAAAGGAATTCTTAAATTGTTTAATAATTCACTTATCCGCAACTTGACGATATTTAAATCTTTTACCGAAAAATAACCCTTAGAAATGCCCCCCTGGCTGGTAATTTTGACAAACATGTAACCCGCATTATGTAAACTTATAAGCCCCTTTATACTTTCCTTTTTAGCGTAATTAAATCAGGATTTATATTGAAAAGTACATCTGGAACTAGCGTTCCATCCTTGTCAATAAAAATCGCTTTGTTCATGTGCCAGGTAAAAATTTTAAGCTTCCGGGCAAATAAAGAATTTTCCGGAAGGTTAGTATCCGGTGGCGGGAAAAAGTCCATTTAAATTTCACAGTTAGGTATTGGAATAACAATGAAGGAAGGAAAAGAGTTTAAGAAAAAATTCTTTTTTTTATACTATACAAACGTTCGACAAAACAATATTTTTTGATTTTAACTAACCGAACTACAAACTTTCTTTCAATAGAAAAACTATGGATTTATAAAAATCAGTTTATTGCCGATAAATGAATATTCCGTATTTTAAAAGTTTTGGAAAGTTTGCGATTGATTCAGGCGTTATTTACCATTAATTTAGTTTTTTAGTATCATTGTGTTTTTGCTTCTAATTATCCTTTCATAACCTCAACCTATGCTTAAACAGTTATTCCGCAAAAAGTCTATCGCTTTAATAATGAGAGATAAAGCCGCGGGGTATTCAGATGCTGAAAACGTAACCGGATTACACCGCGTTTTAAAAGTTAAGGATCTTACCCTGATGGGGATAGCGGCAGTTGTTGGGGCCGGTATTTTTTCAACGATTGGAAATGCCTCTTTTCAGGGAGGTCCGGGAGTAAGTTTACTATTTGTAATTACGGCGGTTACCTGTGGTTTTTCGGCTCTTTGTTATGCTGAATTTGCCTCCAGGATACCCGTATCAGGAAGTGCTTATACCTATGCTTATGCTTCTTTCGGCGAACTTGTAGCGTGGATTATCGGTTGGGACCTTTTAATGGAATACGCTATTGGTAACATTGCTGTAGCTATCTCCTGGAGTGAATATTTTACTAATTTGCTTGAAGGTTTCAATATTCATGTACCGGCTTATTTAACCATGGATTATTTAAGTGCCTCCCGTGCGCATACCGAAATTGTGGCCGCAGGCCCTGATCTTACTCAAATAAGTGAAAAGGTAAAATTCGCTGCTCAGGCCTGGGCAACCGCACCCGGCTCCGGAAATTTAAAATTGATTGCAGACATACCGGCACTGGGAATTGTTTTTTTAATTACATGGCTTGTTTATATTGGCATTAGAGAAACAAAGAAAGCAACCAATGCCATGGTGTTTCTTAAAATAGCGGTTGTTATCTTCATTGTCATAGTCGGATTTTTTTATGTCAACCCGGCGAACTGGGATCCTTTTTTACCTAACGGCTTTGGCGGTATGATGAAAGGTGTATCGGGGGTGTTCTTCGCTTACATTGGTTTTGACGCAATTTCGACTACGGCAGAAGAATGTGAAAACCCTCAGCGAGATTTACCAAAGGGAATGATTTACTCCCTTATTATCTGCACCATTCTTTATATCCTGATTGCTCTGGTTTTAACCGGGATGGTAAATTTTTCAGAGTTACAGGTTGAAGATCCGCTGGCTTTTGTTTTTAAACGTGTCGGCCTGGATAAGATCAGTTACATCATATCCATTAGCGCCGTAATTGCTACCGCAAGTGTGCTGCTCATTTTTCAAATGGGGCAACCCAGAATCTGGATGAGTATGAGCCGTGATGGTTTGCTTCCAAGGCGCTTCTCTTCTATTCATCCAAAATATAAAACACCAGCCTTCGCTACTGTCGTTACGGGTTTTGTTGTTGCCATACCGGCACTTTTTATGAACCTTACAGAAGTAACGGATCTAACCAGTATTGGAACCCTTTTTGCCTTTGTGCTTGTTTGTGCAGGTGTTTTACTGTTGCCAAAAGAACAACTCGCCGACCGAAATCAAAAACGTTTCCGGATCCCTTACATTAATTCAAAATACATTGTACCTGCCCTGTTTATTATTGGCGTTATTTTACTTTGGGCACCAATTACCACGTTATTTGTGTATAACGGAGACTGGCATACCTATAAAAACAAAATACCTTATTTTCTCTTCATCATCGCCGCGGCAATTATGTCTTATCTTTCCTTTACTAAAAGCCTAACGCTGATACCGGTATTGGGATTGCTGAGCTGTTTATATTTGATGACTGAACTTGGATACACCAACTGGCTCCGTTTTTTAATATGGCTGGTTTTGGGATTGATCATTTACTTCAGTTACGGTTATCATAAAAGCAGGTTGGGCAAAGAAATTGAACCGTAAATTTATGGCCTGCGCAATAATTCAGTATTTTCAGGCACAGAAACGATTAGCGGAACACGTTCTACGGTTACAAAACTAGAATCTAAACCAAACCCACTTTCTTCAGATAAACTAAATTTTTTAAGTATGAAGTAAAAGTCCATTGTAAGGCGCTCTATAAAATTAAGGTTGTTTGACCGTGATAGAACTTTTTCTAAAACAATAAAACGGAAATCACCTACTATCTTGTATTTATTTAAAGAAGTGTACTTGCTGGTTATATCAACTTCTTGTTTCAGCACAAGTTCTTCCACCACCAACCTAAAAAGGACGTTTATTTTTTGTTCAACTCTAAAACCCAGTTTAAAGTCAATTCTAATTAGTTTGTTGGGAATTAAAAAATCTACCTTATATTCTTTTGTAAAAGGTTCGTCCATTACATCAACATGCACCAACCAATATACATCCGCTCTTTTAGGTTGTTTCTGAAGAATTGAATACAGAATTTTAGATTCAATTTCTGATGTAAAATTTGCACTTGTTAAATACACCAGTTGCGAGGCGTATTTAGGTACAGTTTCATCTTCACTAAGTTCGCTCAGTACCGAATAATAATCATCTATCTCAACAAAACGAACGTACTTATTTTTGATACGCCGGGCAGTTGCCCAGGCCCACATGACTGCGAAAATAATTGATCCTAAAAGCAATGTAAACCAACCTCCATGCAATACTTTTAAAAGATTGCCTGCTAAAAAAGTAAGTTCAATTATTGAGTAAACAGTTACAAACAGTATAATTAAATACAGCGGAAATTTTTTACGCTGCAGATAAATGGTTACAAGTATGGTTGTCATCAACATAGCCACAGTAATTGATAGCCCATAAGCGGCTTCCATTTTTGCAGATTCTCTGAATATCAGCATCACCATGATACAGCCTCCCCACAAAAGCCAGTTCATAGAGGGAACATAGAGTTGGCCCCGCTGATTGGTAGGATAATTTATACGGACTTTTGGCCATAGGTTAAGCCTTACTGCTTCTGAAATTAACGTAAAGGAACCGGAGATAAGTGCCTGGCTGGCAATAACCGCGGCAACTGTAGCTATGCCGATCCCAAAAACTAAAAACCAAGCCGGCATCATGGCATAAAATGGATTTTCGCCGTTCAAATGACCTCCCTGGTGTTGTAATAACCAAACACCTTGTCCGAAATAGTTTAATAGTAAGCAAGATTTAACATAAACCCAGCTTATTTGGATATTTGACCGGCCAACATGGCCCAGGTCAGAATATAAAGCTTCAGCTCCGGTTGTACATAAAAATACTGCACCTAGTATAATAAAGGAGTTTGGATTGGTAATTAAGGTATGGTAGGCATACCACGGGTTAATGGCTGCTAATATCCCGGGGTTAATAACTAAATAAGAAATGCCCAAAGCGGCCATCATAAAAAACCATATAAACATGATTGGCCCAAATGACCTTCCGACAAGAGAAGTCCCAAATTGCTGGAAAATAAACAAGCAGGTAATAATTAAAATAACGATCGGCACAGTTGGCAAACCCGGATAAATAATTTCGAGTCCTTCAATAGCCGAAGAAACGGTTATTGGCGGTGTAATTATTCCGTCAGCTAATAAAGCCGCACCACCTATCATTGCAGGTATTACCAGCCATTTAGCTCTTCTTTTTACTAGTGAGAATAAAGAAAATATCCCGCCTTCGCCTTTATTGTCTGCCCTTAAAGTGATTATTACATATTTGATAGTAGTTTGGAGAGTTAGTGTCCAGAATATTAAGGATAAACCGCCGTAAATAAGTTCTCTGGTTATCAGGCTTTCGCCAACAATGGCTTTAAAAACATACAGAGGTGAGGTGCCAATATCACCGTAAATAATTCCTAAGCTAATCAGTAACCCTGCAGCACTAACTTTATTTAAATCTTTACTATTTGACATCATTAAAATTTAATCGCGTAAAAGTATCATTTGTGCATGAAATTTCTTAATGGTTCTTACTTTTTAAATATGATTTTGTTAAAAAGGGAAATAGTTAAATTATGTTAAAAACACTTTTAAGAAAATTTGTGTATCCTATTATAAATAATTTATATATATTTTTGATGTAAGCTATTAAGGATGAATAAACTCTACCTGCGTTATTTTTTTATTGTAACATTAACCGGCATCTTTATGCAGGCAAATGTTGCATCTTTTGCGCAAAGTCATGCTAGTTCTTCCGACTCTTTAAAAATCATTAAAGTAAAAATTACAGACACCAGAAAAAACAAACCTGCCTACTTAAAAAACGGTGTCAAAGTTAATTTTGTTCCGTTTAAACCAGAAGTTGATAAAATTTTTGGAAATACCTCTACGATCCCTATCAGCGTAAAAGAGCCTGAAATACTTAGTGATGATAAAATTCTTAACAATGTGAAGGTTTATCCCAACCCGGTTACAGACCAACTGAACCTAACCTACATGATCAATAAAGACGCTAACGTAACCATAAAGGTTATGGATGTTTTAGGTAATGAAATAGCTACTCTTTACTCAGAGCATATTACCGCAGGAAATCAAAATCACTCCTTTAATATTGCTTCTAAATTGAGCAGTGGTTTTTATTTTGTAAGATTAGTAGCCGGAAATGAAACGGTGGTTAAAAGAATCTCTGTTCTTTAAAAGAAATACCATCTTAAAAAAAAATCCGTTCTGTTTCCATAATCAAGTATTTTTACCGCTCCAATTTTAAGCATTTAACAAAGTTTTAATGAAAATCATCGCTATCGGAAGAAATTATGCCGAGCATGCCAGAGAATTAAATAATCCCATCCCAACGGATCCCGTAATTTTTTTAAAACCCGACACCGCATTATTAAAAGATAACAAGCCTTTTTATTACCCTGAGTTTTCAAACGAAATCCATCATGAAATTGAAGTGGTATTAAAAATCTCTAAAGAAGGAAAACACATTTCAGAAAAGTTTGCAAAAGGATATTATGAAGAGATTGGTTTAGGCGTAGATTTTACGGCAAGGGATATTCAGCAAAAGCACAAAGAGAAAGGCCTGCCCTGGGAGTTAGCAAAGGCGTTTGACAACTCAGCACCCGTTAGCCTATTTATTCCAAAAACAGACTATAAAAACATTTACGATCTAAATTTCCACCTGGATGTTAACGAGCACACGGTGCAGGTTGGCCAAACATCAAACTTGCTTTTTTCTTTTGAGTTTATTATTGCCTACGTTTCTAAATTCTTTACATTAAAAAAGGGTGATTTAATTTTTACAGGAACTCCGCAGGGAGTTGGCAGCGTAAATATCGGCGACCGTTTGGCAGGTTATTTGGAAAATGAAAAGTTATTGGATTTCGAAATCCGGTAAGCTAACCTTTAATCTGCATTATGCTTCGTTACTTTTTTGTCATTCCCTTGCTGCTTTGTTCAAACTTTGTTTTCTCACAAAATATAATTGTATCTCAAAATTATCCTCAAGATTATTTTAGAGCTCCGCTAGATCTCACACCAATTATTTCAGGTTCATTTGGTGAGTTAAGAAGCAATCATTTCCATTCGGGGATGGATTATAAAACCAATCAAAAAGAAGGCTACCCTGTTTACGCTGTAGCGGATGGATTTATTTCCCGTTTAAGAGTTCAATCGGTAGGTTTCGGAAACGCGGTTTATATTACCCACCCCAATGGCTTTAGTTCGGTTTACGGTCATTTACAACGGTTTAACGACCGTATATCTCAGATCATTAAAATGTATCAGTACCGTATTGAATCATTTGAAGTTGATTTTCCATTGCTATTTATTGAAATTCCGGTTAAAAAAGGTGAAATTATTGCCTGGTCTGGAAACTCGGGTAGCTCCGGCGGTCCGCATTTACATTTCGAAATTCGCGATACCCAAACTGAAGAAACCATCAACCCGCAATTATTCGGTTTAACTGTAGCCGACAGAATCAAGCCATTTATTAACGGCATTTATTTATATAGATTAGACGATCAGCCGTTTACAAAAAACACTTACCAACAATTTTTTCAGGTTAGCGGTACAGGCGGAGAATATAAACTTAGCCCCAACAAGGTGCTAAACGCCTACGGGGAAGTTGGCTTTGGGATTGTAACTTTTGATAAAAACTCCGCTTCGGATAATGTATTGGGCGTTTACTCCATCGAACTATTTCTGGATGAGAAAGTAATTTATTCTTCTGTATGGGAAAGGTTCTTTTTTGACCACTCAAGGTCTATAAACTCTCACCTTGACTATCCTGCGTATATCACATCCGGCAAACGAATTCAAAAAAGTTTTATTGAGCCTGGAAACCCGCTAACGCTTTATAAAAATTTACAAAATAGTGGTTCAATCCACCTATATGACACAGAAATCCATAAACTTAAATATGTGATAACAGATGTTGCAGGAAACACAAGCAACCTTTATTTTTCAGTTAAAAATGATCCGCTGTTGGTCATCGCAACTAAAAAACCTGTTTTAAATATTCCTTTTCTTTTTAACCGCGAAAATAATTTTAATAACACAAATATTAAGATACATGCACCCGCTGGTTGTTTGTACAGGAACTTTGATTTTACCTATTCCATTTTACCAAATCCTGCCGGTAGTTATTCAAAAATCCATCAAATCCATACACGCCTGGTTCCACTAAATAACCCCGTGGATATTTTTATAAAACCTGATTCAACATTAAACCCGGAACTAACAGATAAGGCTGTAATTGTAAATACCCGTGGCACAACTGTAATCAGCAGCGTTGATGATGGTTTTATAAAAGGTTCTATCCGTGAGTTTGGTAATTATTACCTGAAGGTTGATACGGTTGCGCCACGAATTTCGGCAGTTAATATTCGTGATAAAAAGATGATGAAAGGGATTTCAAAGATAATATTTAATATTTCAGACAACCTTTCCGGGATCCGGTCATTTCGGGCAACTATTGATAATCACTGGGTTTTAATGGAATATGATGCGAAAACAGCCAGGTTGTGGCATACCTTTGATGACCGTACGGTTGCCGGAACGCATCAGTTTGAGATGGAAGTTGTAGACATGAAAATGAACCGCACCACTTTTAAGGCAGGCTTTATAAAATAATTTAAGTTTAAATTTTACACATTATTAAAATATTCAACACCTAAAAAACATGGAAGAATTAAAAGAGGGTGATCAAGCACCGGCATTTTCAGCGAATGACCAAAATGGCAAATTGGTTTCGTTAAGCAATTACCAGGGGAAAGATGTGATATTGTATTTTTACCCTAAAGACGATACACCCGGCTGTACCGCCGAATCCTGCAGCTTTAGGGATAATTACCAGGCTTTGTTAAATAAAGGTTTTGATGTGATTGGGGTAAGTGTGGATAACGAAAAATCGCATCAAAAATTTACCATTAAATACCAACTCCCGTTTACGCTGATTTCAGATACCGATCATCAGATTGTGGAAGCTTATGGCGTATGGGTTGAGAAAAACATGTACGGGAAGAAGTATATGGGAACCGCCCGCAAAACTTTTCTGATTGATAAGCAGGGTGTAATTAAGAAGATAATTGATAAAGTAGATACTAAGAATTCGTCGCAGCAGGTTTTGGAGTTGGTAAAATAGGTTAAAGCTATCCGTTTTGAGCCCCGGGCTTTTGGAAATCTTCATCTTTAAGCCTTAAACGCAGTATAAAGGTATGGAGTAAGAGATGACAAGCTGCCGCTTTGAGGTTGCCGATATGCGGTTTGCATAATCAGCTTTTGTGGATATTATTATATCGATACAATTGATTAATTTGTTGCATGGAACGTGTTACAATTAAAAAGTTGCTGCACCGGGGGAAAATTGTTGCCGGGATTTTTTACGAATTTGATTCAGAGATAAACGGCGTTATTCGTAAACATAGAAATGCAGTTTGGAGCCGTACGCACAAGTGCTGGTATATTCCGGGAACGGCACAGGATTTTAAGATCTTACAAAAGCTATTCGGGCAATTTATGGTTCCGTATGTGTTGGAACGGCAAAACAATGAAATTCCTGTAATTAACAGTCAGGCACTTCATCCCAATCTAATCACTATTTCTACACTCAATCTGGAAGCACTTGAAAGATTTGACGCCATGCTTTACCTAAAAAAGTATAGCCTGAATACCTTTAAAACATACCACAACGAGTTTAAAAAACTATTAAAATTATTGGGTGATAAAGATGTATTGACACTTACCACGGATGCGATACAATCTTATTTGTTATGGCTGATTAGAAAGCAGCAATACAGTGAAAGCCATATCAATACCTGCATTAACTGTATTAAATTTTACTTTGAACAGGTATTGCGGCAGCGCAGAGTTGTTTATCAGCTTCCACGACCCCGAAAACCACTCACCCTACCCTCTATACTAGCTGAAGAAGAAATTGTAAGCCTGATACAACGAACGGATAACTTAAAACACAGAACCCTGATTATGACCGCCTACTCTGCCGGCCTTCGGGTTAGCGAAGTAGTTAACCTTAAGCTTGCCGATATAGACAGTAAAAGGATGATGATGCACATACGCCAGGCAAAAGGCAAAAAAGATAGGATGGTGGTATTGTCTGAGCGTTTGCTAACCGAATTAAGAATTTACTTTAAGACCTACCGACCAAAAGATTATTTATTTGAAGGGACAAACGGCGGACCTTACACAGCCCGAAGTGCACAGCAGGTATTAAAAAAAGCTAAATACCTGGCCAAAATAAAAAAGCCGGGCGGGATGCACAGTTTAAGGCATAGTTACGCTACGCATTTGCTGGAAAGCGGTACAGACATTCGGTATATACAGGAATTGCTTGGGCATAACAGTTTAAAAACCACTATGCGCTACACGCATGTAAGCAAAAAGGCTATTTGTAAGATAAAAAGCCCTTTGGACAATCTCGATTTATAAACTTCGTTTTTTAAGTTGCCAAAATATTTGAATGCAAACAAAAAAAGCGTGAAACGAAAGCCTAAACATGTGGTAATTGGTTGTTTAGCTATTCGCATTTTAAGTTGCCAAAATTTACAAGTTTCGTATATTTACGTGTTAGCGGCTATATGTCCGTTTGCCCGGGCGTATGCGAATGGTTTGCGTTTAGGGCAAAAGCAAACAAACACACAGCCGCAAACATGGTCTTTGCAAAAATGGCAGGTGACGCGGTTTATGAAATTTTTCTACATTTAACCAAGTTTGGTGCCGGGCGACAATGAGGTGCTTTCTATCCGCCATCTTCGCAAAGCCCCGGTCCGTTATGGGCAAGGCTAACAGACCACATACCACGAC
>JACMND010000131.1 GCA_014378705.1 Pedobacter sp.
CCCATACAAATAGATGAAAAAGCCATTGAAGAACAAATTTGCGGTAAAAGAGTTTTGGTTACCGGCGCAGCTGGCTCTATCGGTAAAGAAATTGTTCATCAAATCTTAAAATATAAGCCTCAATTAATCATACTTAACGATGTTGCAGAAAGCGCACTTCATGAATTACAGCTGGAGCTGCATGACCTAAACCTAGGGAACAACACTACCATATTTATGGGAGATGTGCGCCATTACGAGCGGATGGTAATTTTGTTCGAAGCTTTTAAACCACACTTTGTTTACCATGCCGCTGCCTATAAACATGTTCCAATGATGGAAAATAATCCGTCAGAGGCTATAAGAACCAATGTTTTGGGCACAAAAGTAATTGCGGATCTATCAGTGAAGTTTTTGGTAAAGAAGTTTGTAATGGTAAGCACAGATAAGGCCGTTAACCCAACCAATGTGATGGGCGCTTCCAAAAGAATAGCTGAAATTTATGTTCAGTCTCTCTTTGATTCTTTCGAAAAGCAGGATGTGGTTTACAAAAATGGTTTAAGCCACTTGAACAATGCACCAAGGAAATCAAAAACAAAATTTATCACTACGCGTTTTGGTAACGTTTTAGGGTCTAATGGGTCTGTAATTCCCCGATTCAAAGCCCAAATTCAGAAAGGCGGACCCATTACGGTTACGCACTCAGAAATAACGCGTTTTTTTATGACCATACCCGAGTCATGTCGTTTAGTGTTGGAGGCTGGAGCGATGGGCGAAGGTGGCGAGATATTCATTTTTGATATGGGCAAGTCTGTAAAAATCGTTGAGCTTGCCAGAAAGATGATCAAGTTATCGGGTCTGATACCAGAACATGACATTGCCATTGAATTTACGGGATTAAGGCCAGGGGAAAAACTCTATGAAGAGCTATTGAATGATATGGAAAATACTGTACCAACTCACCATAAGAAAATTATGATTGCAAAAGTGAGGGAATATTGCTTCAACGATGTTTCAAAGGAAATTGACAGGTTGATTGAGTTAGCCAATTTGTATGAAGATGTTGCCGTAGTAAAAAAGATGAAACACATAGTGCCAGAATATAAGAGCAACAATTCTGTATATGAAGAACTGGATCGAAAACTCATTACCCTAAACTGACATATTATGCTTAAAAAAATCTTACTATTTAGTTTATTAGTATCTGTCACATTAAGTTTAAAAGCACAAACACCGAACGTTTATCAACCCTACTCTTTCCAATTCTATCAAAAATTTGATAAGTATGTGTATGACCCACAAACTAGGTTTCACTCCTCTTTAAAACCTTATTTTGCTGACGATTCATTATTGAAAGCACCCTTAGATTCATTCTATAACATCGGTGCAGAAACCAGAAAAAGATCATGGATTCGAAGAGTTGTCAGAACACAACATTTAATACAAGTAAACAAGGAAGATTTTACTTTCTATGGCGATTTTTTGCCAGATTATTCCATTGGCAGAGATTTGAGCGGGAACAAAACCACTTGGCAAGATTCTAAAGGCTTCCAGTTTGGTGGGACTATCGGCAAAAAATTCTTTTTTTATACCAGTGCTTATGAAAATCAAGCTTCTTTTCCGGATTTTCTAAACAGGTACATCCAAAAGACCAAAGTTGTACCCGGACAGGGTTTATCTAATTCATACGCTAACAACTCTAACAAAAACACCGATTATTCATATGTAACCGCCATTGCATCGTATAGCCCGAACAAGTACGTAAATTTTACCCTCGGACAAGATAAAATTTTTATAGGCGATGGGTATCGCTCTATGTTATTGTCGGATTTTGCGACAAATTATCCTTTGTTTAAAATAACTGCAAACCTCGGTAATGTGCAATATTCTGCGATTTACACCAGTATGCAAGAACCTAACGCCAACAGGTTATCTTATGATGCAGGCTTCAGGAAAAAGGGGGGCGTTTTTCATTATTTAGATTGGAACGTTAATAATCGTTTATCTTTCGGTTTTTTTGATGCCGTTATTTGGGCCGCAAAAGATGATTTGGGAAATCCACGCGGTTTTGACCTGAACTACATCAACCCCTTCATATTTATAAGACCATTAGAGCGCAACAACGGCTCGCCAGACAATGCATTGGTAGGTTTTACTTCCAAGTATAAAATCTCTAAAGGTGCTACGGTTTACGGTCAGTTTATATTAGATGAGTTGGAAGTTAAAAACTTTATTTCCAATAAGGGCAGCGTAAGAAACAAATGGGGCGCACAATTAGGTGTAAGAGGTGCCAATCTTTTCAATGTAGAACGTTTAAATTATTTGGCGGAATATAATGTTGCCAGACCATTCACTTATACATCTCGCCCGTACGGCAATTCTAATGCGACTATCATAGGTAATTACGGTCATTATTCCGAACCTTTAGCACATCCATTTGGTGCGAATTTTAGGGAATTTGTAACCATATTGAGTTATAGCATTTCAAAAATAGATTTTTATGGAAAGGTTAACTACGGTATGTATGGCTTAGATTTAAACGGCGATTATTACGGTAAGGATATTTATAGAACTTATACCAGCGCTGTAAAGCATCCCGGAGAAGTGGACGGAAACGGACACCAAATTGCACAAGGTTTAAAAACCGATTTATTATACTTGGACGGCAGAGTTTCATATTTGTTGAACCCAAAATATAATTTAAGGTTAGAATTAGGTGCAGTTGTCAGAAACGAATCAAATGATTTGGCCAATAATCAAACCAAATGGTTAACTTTTGGTATCCGCAGTAGCTTCAGAAACTTGTATTACGATTTTTAATATCCTCCGATGTTAGCAAAGGATAACGATAAGAAAGAAGTTATTCTTGTTCTTCCCTATCTCAACGTTAATACTACTTCTACCGAAAGGTTCAAAAGTTTAATTCAAGCTTTTGAAAGTGATGAAAGCTGCACTTTAAGAGTAATTGTAATTGATGATGGAATTAAACGGAGCTACTTTGGCGGTTTAGATAGATTAAACGTAGATAGTTTTCCATCTGAAAATTATACCTTCTATAAAACTAAGTATAATTTTATTCAACGCTTTGCTTTCAAGTGCGTTAATGCTGGTTATAACAGATGTTGGAGGGTTCTTCAATTAATTCATTTATTGGTTTACAGAATAGATATTTTCAATCCCTCAGAATTAAATCTGGCTAAGAAATCTCATTCACAAGGATATGTGATCACCTCCGGAAGCCATTTTAGTTTTTTTTCTACTGCTCAAAAACTTGCCCGGCAATTCAATTATAAATTAATTTTAGATTATCGTGACCCTTGGACTTTTGGATACCCATCAGTAGGAGGATTGGGTTTCATCCATAAACTAAAAAAACTTGCCGGTAGAAAGCAGGAAGAGTTATTACTTAAGCAAGCCCTTTTGATTACGACAGTTTCCAATTCGTTAAAAAATTTCTTTCCAACTTTATATCATCATAAAATTCATGTATTTGGAAATGGAAATAACTTTTCAGTATCAGAAATGAGTACAAGCACTCCCTCAAGCAAATTTAACATCGTATATGCAGGAACCATTTATGATGAGCAATTAATTGATGATGTATTTTTTGAAGCTATGAAACTATTTATTCTGAATAAGGATATTTCTAAAATAGGTTTACAATTTATAGGTTCGGTACATAATTCGGTATTAAAAAATAAGATTGAGAAATATGGTCTTTCTGCTATAACTGAAATTACGCCCCGCCTTAAAAACACAGAATTAATACCTTATTTAAACAACGCTTCTCTGTTTTTACATTTAAGATATGGAGATAAAAAAAGTGTTATCAGTTCAAAGCAAGCCGAGTATTTGGCTTTTAGAAGACCTATATTATTGCCAGTTTCTGATGATGGAGATATTGCCGAAAGCATACTTCAAAACCATGCTGGTTATGTTTGCAATAACTTAAATGCTGTAATTAAAACCTTGGAAAAATTATGGGCAAAATTTGACAAGGGAGAGAATCTATTTATAACTCAACCCGAGGAGTTTATTGAGAGATTAAATAGAAAAAATATAGCAGAAAGTTTTGTGAAATTAATACTCCGTTCTTAAGGATACTATCCTACC
>JACMND010000132.1 GCA_014378705.1 Pedobacter sp.
AAAGGTTTAATTGATGACCGGTGGTTACGGTAAACGTATTTTGGTTTTTCAGTAATTCAATGTTAGCGGCAACAAGCGGGGAATCAAAATTCAAATATTGTTCTTTTAAAACGCTTAAAAGAATATCCCTGTCTGCTGTTACGCGTTTATTTACCATCAATTTCCCAAAACCTTCTAAAGTTGGTTTTTGGGAGATAAATGAAGAAAGCTTCGAATCCTGATCCAGGTAGCTGAGCACCGTAGCCGCAAAGTTGTTGGTATCACTATAGTTGATATAGGTTGCTTTCATCCGAGGGCGAAATTAGGGGAATTTGCCGGATTGTTTAAGGGGTATTTTTTATTTGATAAAAACAGTTTGTGGGTGAACCATAAAATGCCTTCTTATTAAAATAATAGAAAATGTTCTTTTGATATTCTATTTAGCAATATAACCGTACAGATCAAAATCCTCGGCACGATCTATCATCACATTTACAAAGCTGCCAGGTTCGGCATAACTGATGCGGGCATCTATTAGCACTTCATTATCTACTTCCGGGGAGTCAAACTCTGTACGGCCTATAAAATGGTCACCCTCCTTTTTATCAATTAAAACTTTAAAAATGTTGCCTGTTTTTAATTGATTTTTTTGATAAGAAATGCCTTGTTGAATATCCATAATTTCTTCCACCCGTTGTTGTTTAATTTCTTCAGAAACATTATCATTCAACAAATGCGCATGCGTTTTCTCCTCATGCGAATAAGTAAAACAACCTAAACGTTCAAACTGGGTATCAGCAACCCATTGTTTCATTTCCTGAAAATCAATTTCTGTTTCTCCCGGATAACCACATATTAAGGTAGTTCTTAAAGCAATTCCAGGAACTTTATCACGAATAGAATTTACAAGATCAATAGTTTTTTGCCTGGTTGTTCCGCGGCGCATGGATTTAAGCATAGAATCAGAAATGTGCTGTAAGGGCATATCCAGATAGTTGCATATGTTGCCGCGTTCGTACATCACATCCAGAATGTCCATCGGGAAACCTGAGGGATATGCGTATTGCAAACGAATCCATTCAATACCTTCCACATCAGAAAGATGACGGAGCAGATCGGCCAGGTTACGCTTGTTATACAAGTCAAGACCGTAATAAGTAAGGTCTTGTGCAATAAGGATTAATTCTTTTGTGCCGTTCTTCGCCAAAAATTTAGCTTCCCTAACCAGGTCTTCAATCGGTTTGGAAACATGCTTTCCACGCATCAATGGGATGGCGCAAAATGAACAAGGCCTGTTACAACCTTCTGCAATTTTAAAATAAGCAAAGTGCGATGGTGTTGTCAAAAGCCGTTCTCCTATAAGTTCATGCTTATAATTTGCTCCCAGGTTATTTAAAAGAAGCTGGAGTTCATTGGTGCCAAAATAAGCATCAACATTGCTGATTTCGGCTTGCAGTTCTGGCTTATAACGCTCAGATAAACATCCGGTAACAATTACTTTTCCTACTTTTCCCTGTTCTTTTAATTGGCTGTATTCCAATATGGTATCTATAGATTCCTGCTTGGCATTATCTATAAAACCACAGGTATTAATCACAATAATATCATTTGGATTTAAGTTTTGATCTTCGTGAACGACATCTATTTGATTGCCTCGTAACTGGCCCATTAATATCTCACTGTCGTGGATATTTTTAGAACATCCTAAAGTAACCACGTTTACCCGGGGTTTACTTTCTAAAGCAGGTAAAATGGAAGACAATTTGGCTGGTTTCGTTTTCATTCTTTTTTATTGAGATGATTTCATAAGTTGAAGATTTTTTAATCCTGCTTAAACAATGAATCCACAAATTCCTGCTTATTAAACAATTGCAAATGTTCCATGCCTTCGCCTATGCCGATGTATTTAACCGGTATTTTAAATTCATCAGAAATCCCTATCACTACGCCTCCTTTAGCTGTGCCATCCAGTTTTGTAAGGGCTAGGGCGTTTACGGCTGTCGCCTGAGTAAATTGACGACATTGTTCAATCGCGTTCTGACCTGTAGAAGCATCTAACACAAGCAGAATTTCATGCGGTGCTCCAGGAATTATTTTTTGCATAACCTGCTTAATCTTGGTAAGCTCATTCATCAGGGCAACTTTATTGTGCAAACGTCCCGCTGTATCAATAATCGCAACGTCATCTCCATTTGCTACCGCAGATTGCAACGTGTCATAAGCAACTGAAGCTGGATCAGAGCCCATTGGCTGGGCAACGATCCGAACATTTACCCGTTCAGCCCAAAGTCTTAACTGCTCAACTGCGGCAGCCCGGAAAGTATCCGCGGCACCTAACACAACTTTATTTCCTGCAAGTTTAAGTTTGTAAGCCAGCTTGCCGATGGTGGTAGTTTTGCCAACACCATTAACGCCCACAACCATTATCACATAAGGCTTATAATTTCCATACTCGAAATCCCGAAAATTATTACTGTTATTTTCAGAAAGCAAGTTTTGCACTTCTTCCTTCAGAATGGTATTTAACTCAGAAGAATTCAAATACTTATCCCTGGAAACCCTGTTTTCAATTCGGTTGATGATCTTTAGAGTGGTTGATACGCCCACATCGGATGAAACCAATATTTCCTCAAGTTCATCAAGTACCTCCTCATCTACAATGGATTTTCCAACAATAGCTTTGGTTAGTTTAGAAAAGATATTATCCTTGGTTTTTTCAAGGCTTTTGTCTAAATCTTGTTGTTCCTGATTGCTGTTATCTTTTTTTTTAAAGAAATCTAAAAGTCCCATAACTAATGTACCTCTGTTATCATTCTGTGTATTCGATCTGCTAATCAAGCTATATGAAAAAAGCCCCTCACCAAATAGGGAGCGGCTTTTTATTTCTTATATAAAATGTAAATTATTCTTTTGAAACTTTTAAAGCGTCTTTAACATGATCGTTATGTACCATTAATTCTTTAAAAGAATAAGCACCGGATTTGGATGATTTAGTCATCGTAATTACTTTGGAGTATTCTTTCCCTGCGCCGGTTTTTAAGGTTGCTACTACTTTCTTTGCCATTTTTTTTAATATGAAGTAACTGATCTGATCGATCAGTAAGATTATTTAATTTCTTTATGAAGCGTAACTTTTCTTAAAACCGGATTGAATTTTTTTAATTCCAAACGCTCAGTTGTATTTTTTTTGTTTTTCGTAGTAATGTATCGGGACATGCCCGGCAAACCGGTTTCTTTGTGCTCTGTACACTCTAAAATAACCTGAACTCTATTGCCTTTTTTTGCCATTATATTATTTCAATTATTTATTTGTTTTGGTTAAAAGCCAGTGAGTGGATCTGTAAACCTCAACGATGTATTAAATGTATCCTTTTTTAAGAAACTTGGTAATTACCGGCGTAATCCCGTTTTTAGTGATGGTACGGATAGCGGAGGTACTTACTTTTAAAGTGATCCATCTGTTTTCTTCAGGTATAAAAAATTTTTTAACCTTTAGGTTTGGATAAAATTTCCGCTTGGTCTTAACGTTTGAATTGGAAACGTTGAACCCGTTCATGGCCATTTTTCCGGTTAAATCACAAATTCTCGACATGACTATATGATATTGTTTATTTCAATTCTTAAAGAGTTTGCAAATATCCGAATAATAAATAATACCAGCAACACCTTTTTAAATATAGTTTCTATTGTTTAGAGAAATGGCAATAGAATACTCGCAAGGTTAAAATAACTTGACATTCATTTTTGAACTTCTATTTTTATTTATGCAAGAATAGGAAATCCATTTTGCAGCTATGTTTTTAATGATAGAGATTACACAATTAAATTAATTTTTCTTCAATACAATTTGTTGCCGCTAAAATTTATATCGCAGATTATCCGTACAAATTTTTAACATTGACCTTGCAAATTTGTATATGCCGAAAATAGTTGAAAACGAGGTTACGGACAAGAAAAAGCTTTGGGGTGTCATAACCGCTTCCTCGGTTGGGACGCTAATCGAATGGTATGATTTTTATATTTTCGGAAGTCTTGCCGCCATATTGTCTATACAGTTTTTTCCTCAGGATAATCCTACCGCAGCTTTCTTATCAACGCTGGCCACATTTGCGGCCGGATTTATTGTAAGGCCTTTTGGTGCATTGGTATTTGGCAGGCTGGGGGATATTTTGGGACGAAAGTATACGTTTCTGCTTACACTTATCTTGATGGGTGGCTCTACATTCGCCATCGGATTAATCCCCGGGTACGCAACTATTGGTTACTGGGCGCCTGCTTTGGTTTTAATCCTACGGTTGGTTCAGGGACTTGCCCTTGGCGGGGAATACGGTGGAGCCGCCACTTATGTAGCCGAACATTCGCCAGTAAACAGAAGAGGTTTTTATACTTCTTTTATTCAAACAACGGCAACGTTGGGTCTTTTTCTTTCTATAGGAGTCATTTTGCTTACCAGGAAACTGGCTGGTGAAACAAATTTTATAGCCGAGTGGGGCGGTTGGCGTATTCCTTTTCTGCTATCCTTTTTTCTGGTGGGTATCTCCGTTTTCATCCGGCTAAAAATGAAAGAATCGCCCTTGTTTTCTAAGATAAAAGCTGAAGGCACAATTTCAAAAAATCCTCTTAAGGAATCATTCGGTAAAAAAGAAAACTTAAAGATGGTTTTGCTTGCCTTGTTCGGAGCGACAGCCGGGCAGGGGGTTATCTGGTACACTGGTCAGTTTTATGCGCTAACTTTTATGCAGAAAACGATGAATATTGAGTTTGTTCAATCTAATTATATTATTGCTTTAGCCTTGTTGATCGGAACTCCCTTTATCATTTTTTTTGGTCACTGGTCTGATACTGTTGGTCGTAAAGGAATTATGCTAACCGGTATGTTACTCGCTATCATTTTATACCGCCCCATATACAGCCAGATGCTAAGTTTAGCCGACCTTAAAAATAAAACTGAAATTATAAATCAGGCAGGTACTCAGAATATTAAAGTTGTTTTAAAGCACTCTAATCATTCGGGCAACCAGACCATCTTAAAACAGTATACAGACGGCACGGAATACAAAGAAACCAGAACTCAAAAATTTACAGAACAACAAAAACCGGCTTCTTTGGAAATAAAAAAAGCTGTCACACTTTCATCAGGTTCATTTTGGTATTTAGTTTTGCTCATTGCCATCCAGGTTATATTTGTAGCCATGGTTTATGGCCCAATAGCCGCATTTTTAGTTGAGCTGTTCCCTACAAGAATCCGTTACACATCCATGTCCCTGCCTTACCACATCGGTAATGGGGTGTTTGGCGGTTTAACGCCGTTTATCGCCATCAGCCTCACATCCATTTCGGGCGCTTCACCTTTAGACGGCTTATGGTATCCAATCGGGATAGCAAGTATGTGTTTAATAACAGGCTTTTTATTTATAAACAAAAATAGCTATACCACGATAGAAGACTAAAACATGGATTTATTAAGGAAGATATTTGGTTTGATTTGGATGATCACCGCGGTTTTTCTGGCTATTTTATTGCCATATTTAGCCCTTGGTAAATTTAGGGCAGAAACAGTTACGCAAGAAGATTACGTGTTTTGGATAATCATTATCACTATTTTTATACCCATCATCATCGGTTTTATGCTTTTTGGATTTTATGCCTTTAATGGAAATTATAATAACAGGCAGGTTTCTAAAACTAAAACGAACTAATAAATTAATGAAGATTAGGATGCTATTTTCTGGATAAATAATTAGGGCGTTGCCCGAAATGGGCCGGGCTTTGTGCTAAAATCTTTTTGTCTGATCCTTAGCGGCACCCATATCGGCAAAATGGATTTTCGCAAAACAAGCATTGTATCAAGCCGACAGTACAACTTATAAAAATTTAACAATGAACCTTGACATTAACTCATTTGACGATTACAAGCGGATCTATGATTACAGCATCAGCAAACCTGAAGATTTTTGGTCAGCTATTGCTGATGATTTTTACTGGCGCAAAAAATGGGACCGGGTTTTAGACTGGAATTTTAAAAAACCGGATATAAAGTGGTTTTCCGGTGCAAAATTGAATATCACAGAAAGCTGTCTCGACAGGCATTTAGCGAACAACGCCGAAAAAACAGCCATTATCTGGGAATCCAACGACCCGGAAGAGCACTACCGGAAATTCAGTTATAAGGAACTCCACTTTAAAGTTTGCCAGTTTAGCCATGTTCTGGTTAATAATGGCGTAAAAAAGGGCGATCGTATTTGTTTATATATGCCTATGGTGCCCGAACTTGCTATTGCTGTTTTAGCCTGCGCAAGAGTTGGCGCTATTCATTCGGTGGTTTTCGGCGGTTTTTCAGCCCAGTCAATCGCCGACCGTATTAACGACGCTCAATGTTCTTTGGTAATTACCGCCGATGGGGGGTTTAGGGGAAGCAAAGAAATTCCGCTTAAAAATGTGGTTGACGATGCCCTGGTTCAATGTAAATCGGTTACTAAAGTGATCGTTCTTACCCGCAACCGCAGTCCGGTTTCCATGATCAAAAGACGGGATGTTTGGTGGGAAGATGAAATAAAAAAAGTAGAAACGCAGGGCAACCCGGATTTTCCGGCGGTAGAAATGGATGCGGAAGACCCGTTGTTTATTTTATATACCTCCGGCTCAACCGGGAAGCCGAAAGGCGTAGTGCATACCTGTGGCGGTTATATGGTGTATACCGGCTATACTTTTAAAACAGTATTTCAGTATCAGCCGGGCGAAGTTCATTTTTGTACCGCTGACATCGGCTGGATAACCGGCCATTCCTATATTCTTTACGGACCGCTGTTGCAAGCGGCCACTTCGCTGATGTTTGAAGGAATTCCAACCTGGCCGGATGCAGGACGTTTGTGGGATGTGGTTGATAAATACAAAGTAAATATACTTTACACTGCGCCTACTGCTATCCGTTCGTTAATGAGCTTTGGGACAGATCCACTGAAAGGGAAAGACCTGAGTTCTTTAAAAAAATTAGGGTCGGTCGGCGAGCCGATCAACGAGGAAGCCTGGCATTGGTTTAATGAAGAAATTGGTAAAAAAAACTGCCCGATTACGGATACCTGGTGGCAAACTGAAACCTCCGGTGTAATGATCTCACCTATAGCCGGAATTACGCCTACCAAACCGGGTTACGCCACGCTTCCGTTACCCGGGATACAAGTGGTTTTGGTTGACGAAAACGGCCAGGAAATTAAAGGAAACGGAGTAAGCGGAAATCTTTGTATCACCTTTCCATGGCCCGGAATTCTCCGTACTACCTGGGGTGACCATGAAAGATGCCGCACCTCTTATTTTGCGACTTACCCAGACAAATATTTTACAGGTGACGGTTGCTTACGCGATGAAGACGGTTATTACCGGATAACCGGAAGGGTGGATGATGTGATTAATGTATCAGGTCACCGGATTGGCACCGCTGAAGTAGAGAACGCCATTAATATGCACGCAGATGTAATTGAAAGTGCGGTGGTTGCCTTTCCGCATGATATAAAGGGACAAGGCATTTACGCTTATGTAATATTGGGTAATTCAGAACACGACCATGAACTTACCCGGAAAGACATTTTGCAAACTGTTACCCGTATTATCGGTGCAATTGCCAAACCAGATAAAATCCAGTTTGTGTCCGGGCTGCCGAAAACCCGTTCGGGGAAGATCATGAGGCGTATCCTGCGAAAAATAGCTGATGGAGAGCGGACCGATTTTGGCGATATTTCCACACTTCTTGATCCTGCTGTGGTAGAAGATATTAAACAGGGGGCAGACCTAAATGCTTAAATACGTTTGAGATTTTTCAATTACCTAAAACTTTAAATCCTCATTTCTGGTTTATTTCATAGTATTCACCTAAATTTTGAACCAATGGATAAGCTCGAATTAAAAGGAAAATGGAATGAATTAAAAGGCAAAGTGAAGCAATCTTACGCCGACATGACAGATGACGATTTGAAATATGAGGATGGCAAAGATGATGAACTTTATGGTCGCCTTCAGCAGAAAACAGGTAAAACCCGCGAAGGGGTTATAGACTGGCTGAAAAGTTTGTAAAATCCTTTAAGTCTGTATTTAAAAAAGCTCTGCAAATAATGCAGGGCTTTTTTTATTGAATAACATTTTAAAACAAAAACTATGTAATAATCCTAATTACGTGAAGATATAGCTGTAATCACAAAAAAGGTTTTAACAAAAGCAAACCCATCTTACGGGAGTGATGAGCCTGGTCAATCACTACAATGGCTAAAGACAATCATCGTAAAAGCTGAGTAAGATAAACTTTCAAAGAAACACCCTGGACAATATATGGGCAGAATATTTTTAACATCCTACCAAAACAAACCGGTGTTACGACTTTACTCCCTTGTTTTAAAACAAGGATTCTTAATTTTAACTTCAAATAAATTACAATGCCGGATGGAAGCCCCATCCGGCTTTTTTGTAATTTCGCACTGTGAAAAAGTCAAAACCAAGAATATTAGTTGTCAATGATGATGGGATAGATGCCCCCGGCATCCGTGCGTTAATTGAAGTGATGCAGGAGTTGGGAGAGGTTACAGTTGTGGCTCCGGATAGTCCGCAATCTGGTATGGGCCACGCCATTACAATTGCTAAACCTTTGCGTTTGGATAAAGTAGACCTTTATAAAGGTGTGGACATGTATAAATCGTCGGGCACACCGGTAGATTGCGTCAAGCTGGCCGTTAATATTGTTTTTAAAGGAAAGAAGCCTGACCTTTGCGTTTCCGGCATTAATCACGGGTTAAACAATTCCATCAATGTTATTTATTCCGGCACCATGTCGGCGGCGGTAGAAGGTGCGATAGAAAGCATTCCATCCATAGGGTTTTCATTGGATGATTTTACTTACGAGGCAGATTTTAGTCATTGCAAAAAATATATTAAAGTGATCGCCAGTCAGGTTTTACAGCATGGGCTGCAGCCCGGAACCTTGCTAAACGTTAATTTCCCTAAAGGTGCCGGTATTAATGGAATCAAGATCTGCCGCCAGGCAAACGCTAAATGGGCCGAAGATTTTGATAAGCGCCTTGATCCGCATAAGCGAAACTATTATTGGTTAACGGGTGTTTTTCAAAATAATGATCACGGTCAGGATACCGATGTTTGGGCATTGGAAAACGGGTATGTTTCTTTGGTCCCCGTTCAGTTTGATATGACTGCCCATCATACGATACCGGTTCTAAATAGTTGGGATTTGGATGTTACAAAAGATTAATTTATTCCTGCATCATCAATGAAATATTACATCATCGCAGGTGAAGCTTCTGGTGACCTTCACGGCTCAAACCTGATGAAGGCCCTTAAATTGGAAGATAAAAATGCCGAATTCCGCTTTTTTGGTGGGGATCTGATGCTTGCTCAGGGCGGAAGTTTAGTTAAGCATTATGCGGAAATGGCTTTTATGGGATTTGTGGAGGTTATAGCGAATATCAGAACAATTTATAAAAACATTCAGGTTGCTAAAAAGGATATCATTGCTTACATGCCCGATGTGGTTATCCTGATTGATTTTCCAGGGTTTAATTTAAAAATAGCGGAATTCGCGAAGCAAAATAACATTCGTGTTTTTTATTATATTTCACCTAAAGTTTGGGCCTGGAACCAGAAACGGATTTTAAAGATCAAAAAGATTGTTGACCGCATGTTTTGCATCCTGCCATTTGAGGTGCCTTTTTATCAGAGTTGGGGAATGGTTGTAGATTATGTTGGAAATCCGATTCTGGACGCAATTGAGGCTAACATAGAAGAAGAGGATTTTGCATTGCGCTATAATTTAAAAGCCAATTCGATAATCGCACTTTTGCCTGGCAGCAGAAAACAGGAACTGGAAAAACTACTTCCAGTTATGATGGAATTGCCGGACCTTTTCCCCCGTTATAATTTTGTGATTGCCGGAGCGCCGAACTTTACATTAGAAGATTACAAGCCCTTTATCAAAAGTGGCCGCGTTCAGGTTATTTTTAACGATACCTACAGTCTTTTGCGTCATTCTTCCGCGGCGGTGGTAGCTTCGGGAACAGCTACTTTAGAAACGGCTTTGTTAAACGTGCCGCAGGTAGTAGTTTACAAAGGAAACCCGGTTTCAATTGCAATTGCACGTTTGCTTGTTAAAATCAAGTTTATTTCTCTGGTTAATCTGGTCATGGACCGTGAAACAGTTAAAGAACTCATTCAGGGAGATTGCGTTCCGGTTAAAATTGAAACTGAGCTTAACAACCTGTTGCATGATCCATTATATCGCACAAAAATGCTAATTGATTATGATGAGCTTGGGAATATCATGGGTGAGGCGGGGGCATCTGGCCGTGCTGCACACCTAATGTATGGCTATCTTAATAAATAACGGTTCTGAAAAGCCGAAAATAACCCCAAATCTTATTTATTTAAATGATTTAATTTAATAAATTTGGCTACATCTTTTAATACCTGAGAAAATATTTTTCTTAAAATTATACCCTGCGATTGATCCTAAACAAAACATTTATTTTTTTGTACCTTTTAGTGAAATGAACTTTTAATGGAAAAAATTTATTCCTTTGACGTATTTGACACTTGTTTAGTTAGGACTTTTGCTAATCCTGCCGACCTGTTTTACGTTCTGGTAGAAAGAATTATAAGAAAACTTCATGGCCCAGATGCTTTAAAACAAAAGTTTGGTCGTGAAGAAATAAGCGAAATAGCAAGGTCACGTGTTATCGCTGAAAAGCAAGCCCATGCTGTTAAAATGCAGGAAGATATAACGCTCAAAGATATTTACGACAACCTCAATGAATTAAAGTGTTGGGACATTATACCCGGCGAGATGATGAAAGAGGAAATATTAATTGAACTGGAAACAGCCAGGCCCGTTGTAAATATTCGAAGGCGTGTAACCGATCTTCAAATGGCGGGGGAGAAAGTGTTATTTATATCAGATATGTATCTCCCTGCCAACGTTATAAAAGAAATGCTGGAACAGTGTGGTTATAACGTACCTGAAAATTCTCTCTACGTATCAAACGAAATCGGATTAACGAAACGCTCCGGCAACCTATTTAAATATATACTTAATAAAGAAGGTATTGCGGCAAAGCAGCTTTTGCATTGCGGAGATGGCGTACAAAGTGATTTTCTGGGAGCCAGAAAGGTAGGTGTAAAAGGTGAAATTATCGGCTTTACACACTTAAACCGTTTTGAAAAAGCGATTTTAAGAATCCCCTCAGAAAGACCCTGGATTGCTTCTCAAATCGCAGGCATAAGCAGGGCAACCCGTCTGGGATTTGAAGGGCATGAACGTGTTCAGGCCAGTGCCGATATTGCGTCGAGCGTAATCGCTCCGTTGTTAACCGGTTTTGTATTTTGGGTATTGGAAGATGCAAAAAAGCGGGGATTAGAAAGGCTTTATTTTGTAGCCCGTGACGGGCAGATTTTACATAAAATAGCACAAGCTCTTGTTAAAGAGTCCGGTGGTCCGGAAGTACATTATCTGTATGGATCACGGCAGGCTTGGTATCTTCCGTCTGCTTTTAAAGTAAATCAGGAGGAATTGGAATTTGTACTTTTCACTGGCCAGTCGTCTGCACCACGCCATAATTTAAAACGGATAAAATTAACACCTGAGGAATTTGAGCAACCATTAAAACGATACGGATTTTTGCCTGAAAGCTGGGATCGCCAATTACGGGACGATGAAGTTGACCAGTTTTGGAACTTTATAAAAGACCCTGAGGTTGCTTCGGTAATCTTGCAAAAAGCAAAAGACGCAAGGGAACTTGCCTTAGCTTATTTTAAGCAGGAAGGATTATTAAAAGATGATAAATGGGCCATTGTTGATGTAGGTTGGACGTTGAGAACCCAAGGCTCTTTCAAAAAAATATTGAATTCTGCCCTGCAATCACATACACTTGGGTATTATCTTGGTATTTGCAAGGCTCGCTTTTCTGCTCTTTCTTACGGGCAGGGTAGAGGCTATCTTCTGGAAGAAGCAGAAGATGAGATGAATTCAGAAATGCTTTCCTTATTTCAAAATAAGGGTTTAATTGACCAGGTTTTTACGATGGCCGATCATGGGAGTACAAAAGGTTATGTCCTTTCAGGAAATCAGGTGCTTCCTGATCTGGGAGTACTCCCATCATACCCAAAAAGAGAGGAATTTTTAAAAACTGTTCAAAGTAGTGTTACATTATTTGCTTCTGAAATTGCCAAAGCTTCGCTTGCTGATTATGAACCTG
>JACMND010000008.1 GCA_014378705.1 Pedobacter sp.
AAGGATATAACATGGACGCAGGCATCCGCGGAATTTTGAAAAATTACTTGAACTATGATGTAAGTCTGTTTTATTTGAAATACAATAACCGCATTGGTATTACTCAGAAAACCGATGCAAATGGTATTGCTTACCCATTTCGAACGAACATTGCAAACAGCACACATAAAGGAATAGAAAGCTACTTTGAACTGAACGCGGTAAAACTGTTTTCATCAGATACACAAAACTTCTCTGTAAGCGTTTTCAACTCAATGGCCTATATTGATGCCAAATATTCTAGCGGTGAGTATAAAGGAAAGTCAGTTGAATATGCGCCAATGATTATAAACCGGTCGGGTTTAACCGGCCATTACAAAAATATTTCAGCCACTTATTTGGTAAGCTATACCGCTAAATCTTACGGTGATGCCGGGAATAATGTCATTCCTTCGGAGGATGCTGTTAGCGGGGTGATTCCTGCTTACAGAATTATGGATTTATCAATGACCATAAAGGCGGGACGTTATAACCTTAAGGCAGGTTCCAACAATTTATCAGACAATCGATATTTTACAAAAAGAACAGATGAATATCCCGGCCCGGGAATAATCCCGTCTATCGGCAGAACCTTCTATGTTGGGTTAGGTGCAAAATTTTAATTAATCAAAATTGAGCTCAAATTTGCAGCGGATTTTTACTGCGTAAAGCTAAAATAGTTAAGAGAATTGAAGTATAAAGTGTTGCTGGAACAAGCCCGGGATGATCAGCCGAATAGGTCTTTGTGAGATCGAGATGAGCAATCTTAAAAAATACAGCGCTCTTGTTTGGAAATGTAGGGCGAGCCCAGGGATGACTAGCCGTATATGCCTTTGCGGAAACCGCAATCTCAATAAATAAAATGGGTTGTATTGACAAAGCTGAGCAATGGAATGGGTATTAACAGTTGTTTATCCTCAGGATTTTTTCGAAATTCGCAACAAACCATTTAACACCTCATTATGCTTTTGCCCATCATATTTGTTATCTCGCTAATCTTACAATTTTTATTACCCTGGTGGATAATTTCTCCTGTAGCCTTTGGGTTAGCTTTTTGGAAAGCGAAAACCGGCAGATATGGATTTAGTGCTGGATTTACCGCTATATTTTTGCTTTGGAGCATCATGGGATTAGTCCGCTCAATCCCAAATGAAAATAGATTAGCCAATCGTGTTGGCGAAATGCTAATGTTACCTCCTAATTCTTTTAACTGGATCATCGTTCTATTAATTACCGGAATTATTGGTGGACTTGTAGGCGGCATTTCTGCTTTGGCAGGATTTTACATCAGAGAAAGTTTCAATACCAGGAAAGCTTTAATAAATTCTTGAACAATGCCATATAATTTTACAGATTTAAAATTGTGTTATGCGAAACTAATTGTAATTATATCAAGTGGCATCAAATGATATTTTTTCTATAAAATCAGCCCGGGAGTTTGAATACTGTGCTTTAGAAACATTCAGATATCAGATTCAGAATTGCGACGTTTATTCAGACTTTGTAAGCAATTTAAATTACAAGGTAGGGCTTATAAAAACCTGTAACCAAATTCCATTTCTTCCCATAGAATTCTTTAAAACGCATCCTGTAGTTTCAGAGAACACAACCCCTGAAATCGTTTTTACCAGTTCCGGCACAACCGGAAGTTTGCAAAGCAAGCATCCGGTAACGGACATAAAGATTTACAAGGAAAGTTTTCAAAAAGGTTTAAAGTTTTTTTATGGCGATATTAAAAATTACGCAGTTCTTGCCTTGCTTCCTTCTTACCAGGAACGCGAAGGTTCATCCTTAATTTATATGGTTGATGAATTGATCAGCCAAAGCACCATAGCTGAAAGCGGTTATTTTTTATATAACTATGCGGAACTCGCTGAAACTCTTAAACATCTAAAAGAAACTAAAACCCATACGCTGCTAATTGGTGTTACACACGCCCTGCTCGACTTTGCCGAAAGTCATACGATTGAATTTCCGGAGCTTATTGTAATGGAAACCGGTGGCATGAAAGGAAAAAGAAGAGAGATGATCAGGGAAGAACTTCATGAGATTTTATGCGAGGGTTTTGGCGTACCGTTAATCCACTCAGAGTACGGAATGACTGAATTGCTATCACAGGCTTATTCAAAAGGTGCCGGAAAATTTAATTGTCCGCCATGGATGAAGATAATGATTCGTGATACCAACGATCCTTTAAACTTGTTGGAACCTGGCAAAACCGGTGGAATTAACGTGATTGACCTGGCGAATATTAACTCCTGTTCTTTTATCGCTACTCAGGATTTAGGAAGACTTTATGCGGATGAAAGTTTTGAAATATTGGGACGGTTTGACAATAGCGATATCAGGGGTTGTAATTTGCTGGTTGATTAAATGGTTAAAAATATACAGGTTAGTTTGATAAATTTTAAGAATAGAATACCTATCCCGGATTAAACAGAATTAAATTAAACAAATAAGAATAAATTGAAAAGCCAGGACTGTGTGGTCCTGGCTTAAAAATGACTAAAATAAATAAAACCTATTAGGCTAAGCTTTTAAATTCCAGCCCTGTCGGTATTCCCTTTTTACAAAACGGTTGGCTTCGTCAAAGTTGGTAACTTTCATATTCGGTCCGTCCCAAAGTAATTTTATATTCCTTCCCGGATATGTAACATCTTTTCCATCTGCTGATTCTTTGCGGATATCAAAACCGCGAATAGCCAGGTTTCCCATTAAAATAGTTTCGGTTAATGGTCCGGCAATTGAGAAATCTGAACTCAGTTCCTTCTTGCCATAACCGGCAATCGAAGCTTCAACCCATTGGGTGTAATGTCCTTCTTCGCCACCGGGAACAAGAGCGATCGTTTTTGGCGTTTTAACTTCGCTGTTGCGGGATAATGGTAAAAGCCTGGGATCACGTCCATAAGTGCCACACATCATTTTGCCCTTCGTACCAATAAAAAGTGCCCCATTTCCACCGTCGCCAAATTGTTCGTTCGGACCTAATTCCACCGGGCGTTCAGGCTGAATTCCACCGTCCATCCAGTGCAATTTTAATGGAGTTCCTCCTGATTTCTTTGATGCGAAAGTCATAATTGCATGTGAAGATGGAGGACAGCTTTCAGGGAAATATCCTCTTTTAAACTCATCAACATACACACTACCAACACTTGCTTCCACTTCGGTTGGGTATCCCAGGCCTAAAACACGGAAAGGTGCCTCTACCAAATGACAAGCCATATCGCCTAAAGCACCGGTTCCATAATCCCACCAACCACGCCAGTTAAAGGGTACAAGTTTGTTTATATAATCTTTTTTGGGTGCGGTACCCAGCCACAAATCCCAGTCGAGAGTAGAAGGAATTTCTGCCTTTTGGGCTGGCCACTGAATTCCCTGAGGCCAAACCGGCCTGTCTGTCCAGCAATAAACAGTATGCACATCGCCAATTACACCGGAATTATACCATTCCCTTAATTGTCTTACACCATCTCCGGAAGCTCCCTGGTTTCCCATCTGGGTTACCACTTTATATTTTTTGGCCCCTTCGGTAAGCATACGGGCTTCATAAATATCATGAGTTAGCGGTTTCTGAACATATACATGTTTACCCATTTGCATAGCCGCCAGGGTTATGATCGCGTGATTGTGATCAGGTGTTGCTACAGAAACGGCATCAAAGTTTTTTGACTCCTTGTCAAACATCTCTCGCCAGTCTTTGTAAAATTTGGCTTTCGGAAAGTTTTTTACAGAAGCCGCGGCTCTTTGAGTATCTACATCACACAAATAAGCTACATCGCATTTTCCACCTTTATAAAAGTTACTTAAATCACTCTCTCCCTTACCTCCTACTCCAACCCCGGCAATAAGTAACCTGTCACTTGGTGCTATAAATCCTTTTCCGCCCAATACATAGCGTGGTACGATCATGAAACCAGCTGCCGCTATGGCTGTGGTTTTTACAAAATCTCTTCTGGTTGATTTGTTTTCAGACATAATATTTTTTTAGAATGAAAAAATAGTTGAAGTAGTAGCAGCACAAAATGCCACCGCTAACTTAAACCAATGACTAGTTTGTAAAACATGCTACATATTACCTGACACTGCTCGCTTTTAGGTCGCCCATGCTTTATCACCTTTTTTATAAGGAACATTGCCGTCATACTTACCGGGTATAGACACATATCTTAAAGCTTTTGTAGCGCCAACTTCAGAGGTAAAGAAACCCAATAAGGTTAATTCTTTAATCATCCTAAAATGATGCGAAGGATCTTCCGGTTTTTTGGTTTTCATGTACTCTTTTTGTTCAGCATCTTTCTTTATAAAAAACGCCGTTCTTTCAGCGGCACTGCTATCCATAAAGCTTTTACCATGTTCTTTTTTACACTCATCCTCTAACTTAACAAGACCGTCTTTAAATATTTTTTGGTCTGCTTTGGTGTAACAATCACGAACCATTATGTCCATAAACTCACCAATTTTAGAGGCCTTTGCCCCAGGAGTACTTGTAGCTGGCAAAATGGTTTCGCCCATTTCATCAAGCAATGCTATCTGATCTGCATTAAAGAATGTTTTTGCTGCTGATTTTTCGGCGGCAGGCGTACAGGCAATATCCAGAAACAGGTTGGCACCAACAATAGTACCTCCAAGTAACCAGCCTACCTTTGTTATAGCTTCTCTTCTATCCATGATATTTATTTTTTCAATGAGATATTCGTGTTAAATATTACGTTTCTTTAATTCATTTACTGCATGATCAACTGCCCGGGCTGTCATGGCCATATACGTTAACGAAGGGTTTTGACAACCTGAGGAAGTCATTGCCGCACCATCTGTTACATACACGTTTGTTGCATCCCAAACCTGGTTATTACCATTCAAAACCGATGTTTTAGGATCCCGCCCCATTCTAGCCGTACCCATTTCATGGATACCCATTCCCATGGTATAACCTGCATCATAGGAGCTCACATTTTTAAGGCCTGCCATTTCCAGCATCTCTTTTCCATCCTCCATCATGTCTTTGCGCATTTTTAGTTCATTTTCCCTAATTTCGCAATCAATTGCAAGAGTCGGCAATCCCCACTTGTCTTTTTTGGATTTATCTAATGAAATTTTGTTTTCATGATACGGAAGGGTTTCACCGAATCCCGTAATACCCATTCTCCATTCGCCCGGTTCTGTTAAGGCGTCTTTAAACTCACCTCCGATACTTAATTCGGCAATTTCACGGCTCCAACCTTCCCGGCTGGCACCACCCTGATAACCGAACCCGCGTATATAGTTTCTTTTCCGGTCGCCGGCAATGTTTTGGAACCTTGGAATGTATATACCGTTTGGACGCCTGCCAAAATAATATTTATCATCATAACCTTCCGCAGTACCTGAAGCTCCTGCACGGAAGTGATGATCAATTACATTGTGCCCTAACTCCCCGCTGCTGCTTCCTAAACCACCTTCCCAAATATCTGTTGCCGAATTCATTAATACCCATGCAGAATTTAAAGCTGAAGCACAAACAAAAACGACCTTGGACTTAAATTCATAGGTTTTATTTGTTTCCGCATCAATTATTTCTACCCCGGTTGCCTTTTTAGTATCCTTGTCATAAAGTATCTTAGTTACAATTGAATAAGGTCTCAGAGTTAAATTTCCAGTAGCTACCGCAGCCGGCAAAGTGGATGATTGGGTACTAAAATAGGCCCCGTAAGGGCAACCTAACCAGCATTTATTCCGGTACTGACAATTTACACGGCCCGCTAAGGGCTCGGTTATATTTGCTACCCGGCCCATAATCATGTGACGGCCACCTTTGTAATGTTCCTTAATTCGGGCAGCAACGTCTTTTTCTACAACATTCATTTCCATAGCTTTCTGGTAAACACCGTCAGGCAATTGGGGCAAACCATCTTTTGATCCGCTGATACCGGCAAACTTTTCTACATAGCTGTACCAGGGTGCCAGGTCATTATACCGTATTGGCCAGTCTACAGCAATTCCGTCTTTAGCATTTGCCTCAAAGTCCATCGGGCTTAACCGATAACTCTGCCTACCCCACATTAAAGACCTCCCGCCAACCTGATATCCGCGATACCAGTCAAACCTCTTAATCTCGGTATAAGGATTGTCCTTTTCAACAGCCCAAAAGTTCAGGTTAGTTTCATTCAAAGGATAATCCCTTTTTAACACCGGGTAGTTAGCGATCATTTCCTGCGTACGGCCCCCACGGTGTGGAAATTCCCATGGATGTTTATTGGCGTTAACGTAATCTTTTACATGTTCTATGTTCGGACCGCGTTCAAGCATAATGGTTTTAAGACCCTTTTCAGTCAGTTCTTTCGCAGCCCATCCTCCGCTTATTCCTGAGCCTATTACAATTGCGTCATATGTGTTATTATCAGCCATTTTTATTAGTTAAGATTGGTTATTTATTATTTTTAAAGCTTTTATATAAAACCTGAAGGTTTAAACTTCTGAAACTACCTTTTCACTCACTATTTTGTTTGCGGTTACCTTTTCTTCATTCTTAAAGAAAATTATGAACAAGATGGTAACTACTGCTGCAATTCCGGCCGGGATCAGCCATATAGACTTCCAGTCGTTTTCAGTATCTGATAATTTGTACGCGTCAGTTACAATACCGGCTACATAGAAACCTATTAGCATACCAACGCCATAGGTTGCGAGTGTGATTAAACCTTGGGCGGCGCTCTTGTATTTTTCACCTGCCTTAGAGTTGGTATAAATCTGTCCGGAAACAAAAAAGAAGTCGTAGCAAACGCCGTGAAGAGCTATACCCAAGATCAACATAAAAGTCAGGTCGCCGGCATTTCCATAGGCAAAAAACACATAACGAAGCACCCAGGCTAGCATGCCCACTAAAATGGTCATTTTTACCCCAAAGCGTTTAAAAAAGATTGGCAGCATGAGCATAAACAGCACTTCTGAAATTTGCCCGATCGTCATTTTTCCCGTGGGATTTTCTAATCCTATTGAGGACAGGAAAAGATTGGTATTCTGATAATAAAATGCAAGCGGGATACATATCAGTATAGATGAAAGGAAAAAGATGAGGAAGTTTTTATTTTTTAATAATGCTAAGGCTTCAAAACCAAGCAAATCAGATATCTTAACTTTTTCATTTTTATCCACTTTTGGTGGTGTGGCCGGAAGCATAAAACTGAACAATCCTAAAATTAATGAAGCTATGCAAGCCATCAGAAATGTATTTTTAAGTAACCCTGTTGTTCTACCAGCTTCTGAATCCCAATGAAATATGAAACTGATTGCTAACCCGGCAACTATCCAGCCGATAGTCCCCCAAACCCGGATGGTTGAAAATTCCTTTTCAGGGTCTTTCATCTGATTAAATGAAACTGAATTTACTAAAGCTAAGGTTGGCATGTACACAATCATATAACCAAGTACATACGGATAGAATCCGGCAAAATCAGTACTTGTAAACATGAGGTACATTAATAACGCACCAACTAAATGAAGTATCCCAAGTATTTTTTCCGCATTAAAATATCGGTCGGCTATCAGTCCTATGATAAAAGGTGCAATGATGGCTCCAAAAGACTGAGTAGAAAAAGCAGCAGCACTTTGAGGTCCGGATGCGCTTAGGTTATATGTAAGGAAGGTTCCTAACGTTACAAACCAGGCTCCCCAAATAAAAAATTCAAGGAACATCATTACAGAAAGTTTAATACGAATTGTTTGATTCATCGTTTATAAGGTTACGGTTTTAGTTTATAAAAAGTAGGTGAAATTTCTATCTGCTTGATTTTCAGTGTAAGTATTGATTCCGCTGATAAGCAAATGACCGTAACCAGTGTTTTGATTACACCTGGTGAGAACATTTTTAGAATAAAAACGTGAGTAAACTATTGGTTTCATTACTATTGGTTAGTTTAGTAGTATTAAATAAATGTATATTTTTATTTTTAAAAAACATAAATATCCATCTAAATCTTAAAAGTTTTACATGAACAGAAAATTACGAATGGGAATGGTTGGGGGAGGCAAAGATGCTTTCATCGGTGCCATTCACCGGATTGGGGCCAATATGGACGGCCTTGTTGAACTAGTTTGCGGGGCGTTAAGTATCAATCCCGAAATAGCTGAAGAAAGCGGCAAAATGCTTTTTCTTCCCACAGAAAGGAACTACAAAACGTTTCAGGAAATGATTGAGAAGGAAAGTAAACTGGCCGAGGGCGACCGAATGGATTTTTTAACTATCGTTACCCCAAACTTTGCACATTTCGCACCGGCAATGATGGCGCTCGAACATGGCTTTAACGTGGTCATTGAAAAGCCCATTGCTTTTTCTTTAGATGAAGCTAAACAATTAAAAGCCAAAGTTGAAGAAACAGGTTTGCTATTGTTGCTTACCCATACGTACTCCGGGTATCCGATGGTAAAACAGGCGAAGCAGATGATTAAAGATGGCGTTATTGGTAAAGTGAGAAAAATATATGTGGAATACCCTCAGGGCTGGCTGAGCAAACTTTCTGAAAGAGAAGGAAATGCGCAGGCCGCATGGCGTACAGATCCGGGTAAAAGTGGAAAAAGTGGGTGTATGGGTGATATAGGAACTCATGCTGCTCATTTAGCCGAATATATTTCCGGATTGAAAATTACCCGTTTGTGTGCTGATTTAAATGTTGTTGTTGAAGGTCGTATGCTTGATGATGACGGAAGTGTTCTGTTACGTTTTGATAATGGCGCAAACGGTGTACTGATGGCTTCGCAAGTTGCGGCCGGTGAAGAGAATGCCTTAAAGATCCGCCTTTACGGAGAACTGGGAGGGTTGGAATGGAGACAGGAAGAGCCTAATACACTGCTTGTAAAATGGCTTGATAAGCCAACGCAAATTTTAAGGGCCGGCGCAGGTTACAGCGACAGACTTTCATCTTACGCGATTCATAATTCAAGAACGCCTGGCGGGCATCCCGAAGGATTTTTGGAAGCTTTTGGAAACCTTTACCGGAATTTTGCCTTAACATTAAGTGCCCGTATGGATGGTACTCAGCCAACTGCAGAAGCTTTGGATTTCCCTTCCGTAGATGACGGAATTAGAGGGATGGCTTTTATTGATAACGTGGTTAAAAGTAGCCAAAGTACTGAAAAGTGGACTGAATATGAAGTCTGAGTACGCGTTAAATTTAAAAAATCTAAAAAACTGAACGATTAGCTACTAACTAATAACCTACAACTCACAATCCGAATGACAACCATTAAAGGACCAGCCATTTTTCTGGCGCAATTTTTAAGTGACGAAGCACCATTCAATTCACTAGAGTCTATTTGCAAATGGGCAAAAAGCATTGGGTTTGAAGGTGTACAAATCCCTACCTGGGACAGCCGGGTTTTCGACCTTAAAAAAGCCGCCGAAAGTAAAACTTACGCCGACGAGATAAAAGGACTCGTTAACTCTTGCGGCATGGAAATCACTGAGTTGTCAACTCATTTACAAGGCCAATTGGTTGCCGTAAATCCGGCTTTTGATACTTTGTTTGATACTTTTGCTCCTGCCGAACTACGCGGAAATTATAAAGCCCGCCAGGAATGGGCTGTGCAGCAGTTAAAATATGGTGCCCTGGCTTCCAAGAATCTTGGATTAACCGCTCACCCAACATTTAGTGGTTCATTATTATGGCATACCTGGCATCCATGGCCACAAAGACCATCTGGTTTAGTGGAAGATGGTTTTAAGGAACTGGCTCGACGCTGGCTTCCTATCCTTAATTATTTTGATGAACATGGGGTTGATGTTTGCTACGAGATTCATCCTGGAGAGGACTTGTTTGATGGGGTTACCTATGAAATGTTTCTTGATAAAGTAAACCAGCATCCGCGGGCTTGCCTTCTTTATGATCCTTCGCACTTTGTTTTGCAGTGTTTAGATTACATAGAATACATTGATCTTTATCACGAACGGATTAAAGCCTTTCATGTAAAGGATGCGGAATTTAACTCTACCGGCCGCCAGGGAACTTTTGGGGGATATCAAAACTGGGCAGACCGGGCCGGCCGTTACCGTTCGCCGGGCGACGGGCAGGTAGACTTTAAAAAAATATTCAGTAAGCTTACCCAGTATGATTTTAAAGGCTGGGCCGTTATGGAGTGGGAATGTTGTATTAAACATCCAGAGGATGGTGCCAGAGAAGGTGCTGAATTTATCAAGAAGAACATTATCCGGGTAACCGAGAAAGCCTTTGATGACTTTGCCGGAACAGCTCCGGATGCGGAACTGAACCGTAAAATTCTTGGAATATAACTTAATAAAAATCCGGCAGCTTAAACACGCCGAAATTGATTCACTTAAACAAATTCAAATGAAAAAACTATTGATTCTTTTTGCAATTTCAGGTATTATGTTCGCCTGTAACAGTAGCAACAAACAAAGTGATACACAGAATGACACCGTTGCTGCGGGAGGAAACGTTAGTGCTAAATCCCAACAATCAAGCACGGACACAAACGTAAATAAGATTGGTACAGATCCGGTTGTACCGGATAGCACAAAGAAAAATCCTTAATATATTTTTATTCGCACAATGATCATCAGGCTTACCAACACGGATTACAGCCGACCAGATCTTAAATTAACTGTAACACTAAAAAAAATGCGCAAAACACTATTTATCCTTTCTATCGCTTCACTAACTTTAAGTTGTGGAAGCATGAAAAAAACAGGTTTAATGAGCAAAACAAACGAAAAATCAGCATCTGACTGGACCCCATTGTTTGATGGCAAGACAACTTCTGGCTGGCATACATACGGAAAAACAACTGTCGGTTCAGCCTGGAAAGTTCAGGATAATGCCATTTATCTGGATACAGCAGATAAAGCAAACGGGGGGGATATTATCACCGATCAGGAATTTGATAATTTTCATCTAAAATACGAATGGAAAATAGCAACAAACGGTAACAGCGGGGTTATATTCTATATTAATGAAGATACCGCTAAATTTCAATACCCCTGGAACACCGGTTTAGAAATGCAGGTTTTAGATAACAACGGGCACCCGGACGCAAAAATTATTAAACACCGTGCCGGTGACCTTTATGATTTAATTGCCAGCAGTTCAGAACCAGTTAAAGCCGCCGGCGAGTGGAATATGGCCGAAATAATTTCAAACGATGGAAAACTTGAATTCCGCTTGAACGGAGTAAGTACAGTAAATACTGTTTTATGGGACGATAACTGGCGCAGTTTAGTAGCCGGAAGTAAATTTGCTACTATGGCAGGATTTGGCACGTTTAAATCGGGCAAAATTGGTTTGCAGGATCATGGCGACCCGGTTTGGTACCGAAACATTGTGATTAAAAAGCTGTAGAGCAGGTTGGCAACGAAAGTTCTTAAACTAAAAAAATCCGGAGAATATCTTTCCGGATTTTTTAGTTTTTAAAAAAATATTTTACTTCATCAGTACGTTCTTCATGTACTTGTTGCTTTTGGTAATACTTTGGTAAGGATCCATAGCGAAGTTTTCCTGCTCCACAAAATAGTGCTGTGCTCCAGCCAGTTTAGCTTGGGCGAATATTTTTTTATAATCAATATCTCCGCTGCCCACCTCTGTATTAATCTTGTTGTTTACCTTATCCATATCTTTTACATGCCACAACTTAAACCTGCCCGGGTTTTTAGCAAATAGCGCTAAAGGATCAGTACCGCTGCGTGCTACCCAATACAAGTCTATCTCAAAATCGACAATACTTTTATCGGTTCCATTTAAAAGTAAATCATATCCCGTAACGCCATCCCATTCTTTAAACTCAAAATCATGATTGTGATAAGCTAATTGAAGATTTGATTTTTTACAAAGTTCGGCAGCAACATTTAATTTATCAGCCAAAGCCTTGTAATCATCGGCGCTTTTACGCATATCGTCAGTTAAATATGGGATAACCAGGTGCTCCTGATTTAGAATCTTGGCTCCTTCTATCTGATATTTAAGCCCGTCTTCTCCCTTTCCGTTTAAAAAATCGTTCGGGTTGTAATGGCCACTGGTAGATTTTAAACCGTTGGATTTTAATACATCCATAAAATCTTTTGCTGAAAGACCGAAAAACTGGTTTTTTTCATCATAACCATAAGTTTCAACGTCTTTATATCCGGCAGCAGCCACTTTGGCTATAACTCCCTTTACATCTTTACCGATATATTCCCTTAAGCTGTAAAGCTGTAAGCCAACCACTTTATCTTTCATTAAAAAGATAGATGGATTGATAATTAAACCGGTAGATAGTAACCCGGCTTGTTGAATAAAGGTGCGCCTTGTGCTCATAAATTTTTTGTTTGGTTCGTTGAAATTAACAATAAACATAATAAAACACAAGCCCTGCTACAATACTCATCTTATAATTATTCCGCTATCAGCAGATAAAAGTTCTTTTTCCCCTTTTGGATTATTAAAAACTGACCATTAATTAGGTTATCCAACTTAAATGTTTGTCCGCTATCTAAAACTTTCTCCTTGTTAACTGAAACACCTCCACCCTGAATCATTTTTCGGGCTTCTCCTTTTGACGGAAAAACGGTTGTCAGTTCAGTAAGTAGATCCGTTAAAATTATACCTGACAGCAACTGCTTATTTGAGATCTTGAATTGGGGAATCCCTTCAAATGCATCCAAAACAGCAGATTGATTGAGTTCTAAAAGAAACTCCAGCGAGCCATTTCCAAAAAGAAAATCGGAGGTCTTTAAAGCTGTTTCCAAAGCTTTTTCAGAGTGGGTTCTTACAGTTATATCCTCTGCCAGTGCCTTTTGCAAAGTTCTTAAATGAGGTTCCTGGTTATGCTCAACTTCTAAAAGTTCAATTTCTTGTTGAGACTTAAGGGTAAAAATCCGGATCCAACTTTTAGCATCTTCATCACTTGTATTTAACCAGAACTGGTAGAATTTGTAAGCAGAAGTCTTTTTTGGATCGAGCCACACGGCGCCACTTTCTGTTTTTCCGAATTTGGTTCCGTCTTCCTTTTTAATTAGCTGGGTAGTTAAGGCAAATGCTGAGCCGCCACTTTTCCGCCGAATCAATTCCGTTCCGGTAACAATATTTCCCCATTGGTCTGAACCACCCATTTGTACCTGGCAATTCTTTTCTTTCCAGAGATAATAAAAATCATAACCCTGAACTAATTGATAACTGAATTCGGTAAAAGACATTCCTGTTTCGCCTTCCAGTCTTTTACGGACAGAATCTTTGGCCATCATGTAATTTACCGTAAGGTGTTTGCCTACATCGCGGATAAAATCCAAAAAACTAAAATTTTTAAACCAATCAAAATTGTTAACCATTACGGCACTATTCGCACCGCAATCAAAATCAAGGAATTTTTTTAACTGGTTTTCCAGGCAACTTACATTATGATTTAGTGTATCTTCTGACAATAAGTTTCGCTCAGCCGATTTCCCGGATGGATCGCCCACCATTCCGGTTGCGCCACCAACCAAAGCGAAAGGCTTATGGCCGGCACGTTGAAAATGAATCAGTGTCATAATCTGGGTTAAATGCCCCACGTGTAGAGAATCTGCCGTTGGATCAAAGCCAATGTAACCAGACGTCATTTTCTTGTTTAATTCCTCTTCTGTTCCAGGCATGATATCATGCAACATACCACGCCAGCGCAATTCTTTAACAAAATCCATTTAAAATTTAATTAGGACGGCAAAGTTAATAGAATTAACAAATCTCCAATTTACCTTAAAACGATCTTGATACGCGTCAAATTTTTTATCTTGAAAAAAAATTAAGAATGGAAATTTCAAGGTCTGGTTCGAGTACGGTTTATTTTACTGTTGGAGCCTTGTTAAGTTGGATTACTATTTTCTTACAATTATACCTGATTATCGTAAACAGAACCGCAGACGTACCTGAAACAATAATCAGGTTTTTTAGCTTTTTTACCGTTTTAACGAATATCCTGGTAGCGGTTTGTTTTACTTCTGCTATGACTTTGCGACAAAACCAGGTCAGATTTTTTTCTTCAGCTTATGTTCATTCAGCTGTAGGTGTGTACATCGTGGTTGTAGGCCTGGTTTATAATTTGGTACTACGGCAACTTTGGGCACCCACAGGCTTGCAAAAAATAATTGATGAATTTCTTCATTCTGTTATTCCGGTAGTATTTCTTCTTCATTGGTTTTTGTTTGTGCATAAAGTAACCCTAAAATGGCATTACGCGATATTATGGCTAGTGTACCCGTTTGCATATGTTATTTTTATTTTGATTAGAGGCCGCTTTTCAAATTTTTATCCATACCCTTTTGTCGATGTTAAAAATTTGGGTTATAACCAGGTGCTTATAAACAGCTTGTATTTACTTGTAGGTTTTTTAATTTTATCTGTATTGCTTATCGCGATTGGGAAAACGCAGAAAGCAGAAAGAATAGTGTAACACAAAAAAGACACATTTTACTTAAATATTTAAATAATAGAATTGTTAAATAAATATTACTCCCTAAATTCTTGAGCTAATTATGAACTTTCTTTCGCATTATTATTTTGATCGCGAAACAACGAACCCTGAAGTTGTTCTTGGCTGTGTTTTACCGGATTTGATTAGGAATGCAAACAAGTTTTGGCGGATACACCCCGAAAAAAAAGCACATCTTTTTAGTGGACAAGAAAAACTTGAAAGCTTACTGACTGGCTGGAAAAGACACCTGACTGTTGATCTTTATTTTCACTCATCAGATTTTTTCATTAAACATACTGCAGCCATTCGCAAACTCATTGCTCCAATACTATCCGGTTCGCAAATCCGGCCATCTTTTTTAGCCCATATTTCGCTGGAGTTGATGTTAGATAGTTTGTTGATAGATTCCAGTTTGATAAACGCATCCGATTTTTATGATAAAATTGCCCATGCTGACCGCAAATCCCTTAAGAGATTTCTCGAAATCAATTTAATTACAGATACAACTGTGTTTTTTAAATTTTTTGATACTTTTTTGGAGATTAATTACCTGCATCGCTATAACGAATCTAATAACCTGGTTTACGCGTTAAATCGTATTTGTATGCGTGTGTGGAAAGATCCGTTAAGCGAAGAAGAAAAATTTAAAATGCGTGCGTTGCTGCTCGATTATCAAGACGCGTTGAAGACGGATTTTCAAACTATATTTAACTATGATCTATAAAGAACAATTTTATTTTTTAGAACTCATGTTTCATCAGTTTAAATAATAAGTTTTGTTATTTCACCACGTAAATCCGTCTCCAACAACTCCATAACTTCTTTTTCTGATTTTCCACTTCCCAGTAAAAACATAAGCTTAGTTACCGCAGCCTCAAAAGTAAGGTCGAAACCACTAGTAACGCCTATTTCTTTTAGCTGTTTACTTGTTTCATAACGCCCAAGTTCTACCGACCCCACTTTACATTGTGAAATATCAAGAATTATTTTTCCGGAATCAATTGCGTTTTTTAATAACCGGATAAACCAGGCCTGGGTTGAAGTATTGCCGGCACCAAATGTTTCCATAATAACGGCACTGCAATCCGTGGAAAGTACCGCTTCAACAATGTTATTGTTGATGCCCGGATATAACTTTAAAACTCCTACAGATCTGCTTAGATTGGTGTGAACGGTTAGTTTTGTTAACCCGTGCTGCAAAATTACCTTGTCATTATATTTTAAGTACACTCCGGCTTCAGCTAATTTGGGATAATTAGGTGACCTAAAGGCATCAAAATTTGTAGAGTTGTATTTTATCGTTCTGTTACCACGAAACAGCTGGTAATCAAAATAAATGCAAACTTCCGGCACAATCGCTTTTCCTTCCTGTTTTGCAGCTGCTATTTCCAATGCGGTAATCAGGTTTTCCTTTGCGTCTGTTCTAATTTGGTTGATCGGGAGCTGAGATCCGGTTAAAACAACGGGCTTTTGCAATCCCTCCAGCATAAAGCTTAGTGCAGAAGCTGTAAAAGCCATTGTATCAGAACCATGGAGAATTACAAATCCATCAAAATGGCCGTATTCCTTTTCTATCAACCTGGCAATGCCTATCCAAACCTCCGGATCCATATTTGAAGAATCAATCAGCGGATCAAAAGAATGTACGGTTAATTTATAATCCAATCGCCTTAACTCGGGAACATTTTCGGTAATCTGCTCAAAATTAAAAGGCATGAGAGCTCCCGTTCCAGGATTAGTGATCATTCCTATTGTTCCGCCTGTATATATGATTAGGATATTGGTCATGTCAAGAATATGAGGTCGCAGGTGTGCGTATTAGATTTTAGCCATCTGTTGTTAATCCTTAAAAAGTCAGGTCCCAAAAATACGCATCGAGTTTTCTGTGGTAATATGGGCTACTTCTTCAATGGACATTTGTTTCAGGTCGGCCACTTTCTGGGCAATATAAATAAGATAACTGCTTTCGTTCGGCTTACCGCGATATGGAACCGGCGCTAAATATGGAGAATCTGTTTCTAAGACAATATGCCGGAGATCTACATTTTTTAAAACCTTGTCCAGACCAGAATTTTTATACGTAACCACACCACCTATTCCCAATAAAAAACCAAGACCTATAACTTTTTCGGCCTGTTCTTCCGTTCCGGTAAAGCAATGAAAAATACCACGTAACTTTTCATTTTTTTCCTGATCAAGTATTTCAATTAGTTCATCAAATGCTTCACGGCAATGAATTACGATTGGCAGGTTTAACTCTATAGCCCAATTAATTTGAGTTATAAAAGCTTGCTTTTGTATGTATAAAGTTGATTTATCCCAATATAAATCTATACCAATCTCACCAATGGCTACAATTTTATTTATATCAATCGCATTCCTTATTATTTTCAGTTCTTCAAGAAAACCCCGGTTCTCATTATCCGCAGCTTCTTTCACATCACATGGATGAAGCCCCAACATCGGAAAACAACGTTCAGGATATTCAGCACATAAATTCAAAACTAAAGGAACTGTTGCGGAATTTACGTTGGGTAAAAAAAGACGCCCAACTTTGTTGTCAAGGCATCGCTTAACAAGCTCCGCACGCTTAGAAGGTTCGGTTTCGTAATATAAATGTGTATGTGTATCGGTTAGTATCACAGGATGAAAATACAAAAAAGCCTCTCAGATAATTCTGAAAGGCCATATATTACATTATAAAATTACTTAACTACCTGGCACAACACCTACCGAAGGACGAGCAGTGGCAGGAATGATTTTGATGATCTCAATTTCAAATATCAAAGGAGTATAGGGCGCAATTCCCTGACTTCCCTGTTCGCCGTAAGCTAATTTAGAAGGTAAAATCAATTTTGCTTTTGTTCCCTGCGGAAATAACATCAATCCTTCCTCAAAGCCAGGGATGGAACCTTTCATGCCCACCGGCAATTTTAAGGGTTCGTATGGACGTTGCACATTGAATGTTCCAGCTTTTTTAGCGACCACTTCAACGCTGGTATCAAATACTTTGCCTGTTAAAAACCGACCAGTATAATTAACCAGAATAGTGTCACCAACAACGGCTTTCGGTCCGTTTCCTTGCTGGCTTACAACATAATTTAACCCTGAAGTTGTTACCGTAGGTTTCTTGACTTCTTTACCAATGTAAGCATTGAATTTAGATGCTTCACCGTTTTTGGCTTTATCCATTTCAACTTTCAAATAAGCGTCAATCTGACCACGGAAAAGACTATCCGTTAGTTTACCTTTCGGGATAACCTTATCTACTTTAATAGTATATACCAAATATTTTGAGGTTGTATCAGCTGGTTTCGGACGGCCCATTTTTGCCACCATAGAATCTATGTTAATTTTAAATGTAGCACTGTCGCCCTCGCTTAAAAGAGCTAAAGCCGCAAAAAGGTCTCCTTTAAATAACGAAGGTTCCTTAACCAGTAATGAGGGGCGGTCATAATCATATGAACTATACAAAACTGAATCCCCTTCCGTCTTTTCAGTCGCGTTAAACGCTACAAAATCCCCGTCTTTAATGGCTTCACCCTTTTTATCTTCATGCATCTTGTACATCATATCTCCCTCGCCTTTTTTATACTGCTTGCAACTTGCCAGTCCCAATACTGTAATGCTTAAAATGATTGCTAATTTTTTCATTTCTTTAATTTACTTTTTTAACTATCCATTTTTATAAATTATAAATGGTTAGCCGATTTATGTTTATTTCACTATTGTACTAATAATGTTTTGTAATCTGGTAAGATTGATTTAAATTTTTTAACAGTTTGATCGAGATTTTCATAAGAGTATCCTCCTGCCGCGTTTCTATGACCGCCACCGTTAAAATACTTTTTACAAATCTCGTTTGCCGGAAACTCTCCTGTAGAACGCAAAGATAATTTTACACGGTCCGGCCTTTCAATAATCAATGCGGCCAGCTTAATTCCATTGATGGATAAAGCATAATTGACAACTCCTTCTGTATCTCCAGTAGTAATGTGGTATTTTTGCAAATCTTCTTTATTTACAGTTATTAATGCCGCATTATACTCTGTAAAAACTTCCAGCCGGTTTAACAGGCAATGGCCTAAAAAACGCAGCCGGCTTTCAGAAAAATTATCATAAACCATCTGGTGAATTTTCCAGTTTTCTGCCCCGCAGGCAATCAGATCCGCTACAATATGGTGAACTTCAGCGGTGGTATTTTGAAACCGGAACGAACCAGAATCAGTCATGATCCCGGTGTACAAACATGTGGCCACATCTTTATTGATCAGATGCCTTTCTCCCATCAAATTTACAATAAAATCATACACCAACTGAGCAGTCGCACATGCGTTGATGGACCAATGGCGAAAATCATCAAAGCCCTCTGGTTCTAAATGATGATCAATCATTACCTTAATTGCAGAAGATTGTCTAACAAACTCTCCAAGTTCATTGATTCGCGAAAGCGCATTAAAATCAAGACAGAAAATAATATCAGCGTTTAAGATTTTATTTTTTGATTCAGTAGGATTATCGGTATAAATAATAACTTCCGGGTTATTAGGTAGCCATTGAAGAAAAAACGGGTAATCTGTTGGAGTGATCACGCGAACCTGATGACCTTTTTGAACCAAATAATTATATAATCCCAATGAAGAACCCATCGCATCACCATCAGGTTTATGATGAGTTGTGATTACTATATTCTGTGATTTGTTTAAAAGTTTTTTGAGCCTGGTAAAATCCAACATTGGTTTTAAAAAGAAATGCAAAGCTATCAAAATAACTGATTTGTAAAAGACCTGAATTTAAGATTTGCTTTTGGATATGGTTTAATAAGAGTAGTTTTGCAGCGATTTTATAAAAATAAAATGACAAAAAACAGAACTTTTACAATGATTAAGCCTGATGCTGTAGCTAATGGCCACACAGGAGCGATACTAAATGACATTATTAAAAATGGATTTAAATTGGTAGCGTTAAAATACACCAGCTTGAGCGGCACAAAAGCCAGCGAATTTTATGCGGTACATGCCGGTCGCCCTTTTTATAATGATCTGGTAAGTTTTATGTCTTCCGGGCCAATTGTTGCGGCTATTTTAGAGAAAAATAACGCCATTGATGATTTTAGAACATTAATTGGAGCAACTGATCCTGCTAAAGCGGATGAAGGAACAATTCGTAATAAATATGCAAAGTCAATTGAAGCAAACGCGGTTCATGGTTCAGATTCTGATGAGAATGCCGAGATAGAAGGAAATTTCTTTTTTTCCGCTTTTGAGCGTTTCTAAGAGCCTCAATCTTAGCTCTTTTTAAACGAAAGGGCTTTTTTAATTTAAATCTGATTGCTCGGAATTTTTATGAACATTCTCCAAACACGCTATTATATTTTCTTTCTGATAATGCTGGTTTTGCCGGCCGCATTTTCATACCTGGCCGGATTTGACAGGAACATAGATTACTTATTTTTTCTGAAAGGAATATCAATTGCGTTTTTTGTTACCGTTTTATATTACCTGGTGGTAAAAAATTACGCACGTAATTCAAGGCGTTGATTATAAAAAGATAATTTCATCTATCACCGAACTTCCTGCCCGTTCGTTCATTTTCTCAATGATGTTAGTCCGCATCATAACCAGTTCATTTTTTATAACGGCTGATTCTATTCGGATAAACAGTTTACGATTGCGAATAAAAATATCCTTGGTTCGGTTTCCAATTGCCTTACCCATCATTTCTGGCCATGCAACTACCAGTGATGTTTCATCAAATTTCCGCTTCAGTTTATATACTTTAAGCATTTGCTCAATGGCATCTTTAATTGATTTATCGTTGGTTCGGCCCATTTAAGTTATAAGTATTGGGTTGTGCTTTTTAAACTGTGATTTACAGGTTGTTAGTGTAATTAAACGTAAAATAAAAAATATTTATAACTGTTACTAAACCTGATTATTCTGCATGGACGCTCAAAGCTAATCGCTTACCATTACTTCCCCCCTGTCTATATTAAAAATGCTTACTGGAAAATTAATTTTATTGAAGATATGTTCTATGCGTGTACGACTTGTATCTGTAATAAATATCTGTCCAAAATCTTTATTAGAAACCATTTTCATTAGTTTTTGAGTACGATGATCATCCAATTTATCAAAAATATCATCCAGGAGCAACAAAGGCTTAAATCCTTTTTCCTTTTGCAAAAAGGTGTATTGCGCAAGCTTTAGTGCGATTAAAAACGATTTCTGTTGTCCCTGTGAACCAAACTTTTTCAAAGGCATATTTTCCAGAGTAAAAACAAGGTCGTCTTTGTGGATACCAATTGTAGTCCGTTCAAGTAAACGGTCACGTTCCAAACATTGTTTAAGCAACCCTGCAAAATCATTGGTAAACAGTGGTGAGTCATAAACCATTTCCACCGTTTCAGCCCCTTCACTTAAATACAGATAATGCCGGTTAAAAATTTCAACAAACTCTTCCATAAATGCCCGTCGTTTATCAAATATCCGGTTCCCTGACAAAATCAGTTGCTGATCGTAAACATCAAGCAAATCCGGATCGTATTTGCCCGTTAAATTTATTTGCCGAAGCAAAGCGTTTCTGTTTTGAAGATTCTTATTGTAAAGGATAAGTTCATCCAGGTATTGATGATCTGTTTGAGATATTACATTGTCGATAAACCTTCTGCGTTCTTCGCTTCCTCCCAGAATAATATCGATGTCGTTAGGCGATATCATTACCAGCGGAAACAAACCTATGTGATCCGCAAGCCGCTGATATTCTTTTTTATTTCTTTTAAATTGTTTTTTCTGGCCCCGTTTTAAACCGCAGGAGATCTGTTCGTGATTTTCATCCTTATTAAAAACACCCTGGACCATAAAAAAATCAAGATTATGTTTTATTTGCTGCCCGTCTATTGGATTGAAATAACTCTTACAAAGTGAAAGATAATGTATGGCATCCATTAAATTGGTTTTGCCAGCACCATTGTTGCCTGTAAAGGCGTTTACAGAAGCCGAAAATTTAAGTTCTGCTTCAGAATAGTTTTTGAAATTTACAAGGGATAATTTTTGAAGCCACATAACCGGATTGTAAAATTACTGTTTTAACCCTGTTAATCCATTCCTGTAAAAGAAATATTGGCAGCTAAATAAGGGTTGATTCTTAGCTCTAAAAATGTATTTTTGCAATCGTCAATTTTTTAAAACAAATGTCAAAACAACAAAAAGATAACTTGCAGGAAGTTACTAATCAGCCTGAAAACACAGGGCACTTTATGCAGGAAAACGCTAAAAGTTTAGCGGTAATTGGCGGGGCTATCCTGGCGCTTATTTTACTTTATTTCGGGTACCAAACCTTCTATCTGGCTCCAAGAGCCGCTAAAGCAGCAAACGAAATGTTTCGGGCTGAGCAATATGCGGCAAGCGATTCGTTAACTGATAAAGCTATTAAAGGTGACGGCTCATACCCCGGATTTGAAACCATCGCAAATGAATATTCAAGTACCAAATCTGCCAATATCGCCAATGCATATCTGGGCGGCCTCTACCTTAAAAAGGGAGAGTTTCAGAAAGCAGTTGATGCCTTAGGGGAATACAGCAGCACCGGTAGCCAGGTTATTGATCCTCTTGTACTAGGCATGTTAGGCGATGGATACAGTGAATTAAAGGATTACAACAAAGCCATCACCTATTATAAAAAAGCGGCTGATAAAAGCAAAAACAGCTTTACTACTCCGTTATTTCTTAAAAAACTGGGGCTTGTTTATGAAGAGCAAAAAAATTATAAATCAGCCGAAGAAGCTTATCAGAGAATTAAAACAGATTTTGCTGATAGTTTCGAAGCATCTGTGATAGATACCTATATTGCCCGGGCACAGGCACGTCAATAAAACATTGATAAATCAGATTGGCTGACACTAAAAATGGGGCCGTTTGTTATTTAAGTTATGGCAACTCATCTCAAAAATTTATCCGATTTCACCGGCACTGAAATTCCTTCAGCAGAAAAATTTCGCTTTGGAATTATTGTTTCCGAATGGAATCATGAGATTACAAATTCTCTTTACAAGGGTGCTTTTAATGTTTTGTTAAAACATAATGCCGACGAAAAAAATATTCTAACGCTTTATGTTCCCGGCAGTTTTGAACTTACTTCAGCTGCTGATATGCTTTTAAGCTCCAAAACTTTAAACGCTGTTATTTGCCTAGGATGTGTTATTCAAGGTGAAACTCCTCATTTCGACTTTATATGCCAGGCAGTCGCCAGTGGAATTTCAAATGTTACAATTAAACACAACAAACCAGTTATCTTTGGCGTATTAACCACAGGAAATTTACAGCAGGCAATTGACAGATCTGGCGGATCTCATGGAAATAAAGGTGAAGAAGCCGCAGTAACTGCGATTAAAATGGCGCAGATTCAACACGACCTGGCTATATAGGTTTCCGTATTTATTTCAATAAAAACAATCTTTTATAACGCCAATTTATTATGAAAAAATTAGTTTTAGGTATTCTTGCATTTTTCGTTATTACAACCGTGCTAGAATCTTGCTCATCTAAATTATGCCCTGCTTATGGATCTTATCCCAATGCAAGGAGACAGTAAAGTTCATCAGATCTTTATCATTTTTTAGATTTTTTCACAATTCAAAATCTATATTTAACGACATTTGCATTTACATTCTGGTTTTGGGTTATACTTTAAATATCTTAACTGATCTATAGCCAAAGATTATTATTGTTAATTTTATTGTATCAATTTAATAATAAATGGTCCCAAACTCCTGCAAACTTTACCATAAGAAATCTTCTTATGTAAAAACTATTTGTATTATTCTTTGTGCCGTTGTGGTACTATCATCATGCGCTTCCAGCCAATCTAAAGAAGATGTAATAAATAAGATTTGGAATGGTGCCGGTGGGAAAAAAACTTGGCAAAATTCAAGGTTTTTAACATTTGTTTTTGCTCCTCAAAAAGAGGGTAAAACTTTAGCCAGCCGCTCTCATCTATGGGATCGTTATACCGGCGATTATCGATTTGAAACCAAAACCGAGGAAAATGAGAACCTGTTGGTTTTGTTTAATGTCAATACCCAAAAAGGAATCTCCTACCTCAACGGCAAAACCTTACCAGATTCTTTAAACAAGAAAGAGATCAAAAATGCCTACGGTTATTTTATTAATGATTCTTACTGGCTTCTTGCTCCTCTAAAATTAGAAGATGAAGGAGTTAAAGTAACTTTAAACCAACCTGAAATTATTGAAGGTACTAGTTGCGAAGTTTTGCATCTTGCTTTTGGAAATGTTGGAATTACCCCCGGTGATCAATATTGGCTTTATGTAGACTCGGAAACCGGACATATAAAGCGCTGGAAATTTTTGCTTGAAGGCACAAAAGAACCCGGTATTTTTAATTGGACAAACTATAAAGATCTTGGTGGCGGTCTTATTCTGGCAACCCAAAAACAAACAATTGATAAAAGTTTTGCGATTACTTTCCCGATCGCAAGCGTTTTGATAGATGTAGAACGAAATAAATTTACTAAAAAATGAAGTGGATCCCATTAGAGACACAGGAACAATTAGAAGAAATAAAAGGTAGCCTAAAACCTTCCTTAATTTTTAAGCATAGTACACGCTGTTCAATCAGCATGATGGCAAGAAAAAGATTTGAATTAGATTGGGATGCATTACCATCAGATACCAATCTTTATTTCCTTGATCTTTTGCGCTACCGCGAGTTATCCAATTCGGTGGCTGACATTTACAACGTATTTCATCAATCTCCGCAAATATTACTGATAAAAGATGGGGAGTGTATTTACGAAGCATCTCATGGAGAAATATCCCCGGAAGAAATAGCAGAACAAATAACCGTTATTAAATAAATTATTTACCCGTTTCGCCGGCAAAATCAAATACCACATTTTGCAAAATATCCGGATGCAAACTTTTTGCTACAGGGCAGTTGTATGCGGCTCTTTTAAGTATTGTCTGTATTTTATCTGAATAATTCGCGATTGGGAAATTAAATTTTATCTGTACTTCACTAACCCGGCGTGGGTCTGAAGCCATTATTTTAACAATTGAGCACGTTGTTGCTTCAATATTGATACCCTGTTCCCGGGCAGTTATTCCCATAATCGTAAGCATACAGCTTCCTAATGCGGCGGCCAATAAATCAGAAGGTGAAAAGGCTTCCCCTTTTCCCTTATTGTCTAAAGGGGCATCCGTAATAAGTTTATTTCCGGATTGAATGTGGGTTGCTTCGGTACGCAGATCGCCAAGATAATTAGTTTCTATAGTTGCCATAATTTGCGTTATGAGTATTAAATTTTAGGTTATAAATGCAAATAATAACCAAAAATAATAAATAATGCCAGTTTAAATCGAATCACAGTAATGCTAACACCATAATGTCAAAATTTTAATCTTGAATCTCATATCTTAATTCTCGCCTTTCTATCTTCCCTAAAATAATTACTTTTGTTACATGATCGATTTACCGGTTATTTCTGCAAACTTAACACAACGCAAGCCTAACTGGCTTAGAGTTAAGCTTCCTGTTGGGAAAGAATACGCCCACGTAAGAAGCCTTGTTGACACTCATAAACTTCATACCATCTGCGAAAGCGGTAATTGCCCAAACATGGGCGAATGCTGGGGAGCCGGCACTGCTACATTTATGATATTGGGAAATATTTGTACACGTTCCTGCTCATTCTGTGCAGTTGCAACCGGCCGGCCACTTGCAGTAGATTGGGATGAACCGAACCGTGTGGCAAATTCAGTTAAATTAATGCAGGTTAAACATTGTGTAATTACTTCGGTAGACCGCGATGACCTTAAAGACGGAGGTTCCGTAATATGGGCAGAAACGATTAATGCCATCCGCCGTGAAAGCCCCGAAACAACATTAGAAACTTTAATTCCTGATTTTAGGGGCGTATGGGAAAACCTTGACAGATTACTTTCTGTGAAGCCGGAAGTTGTATCACATAATCTGGAAACAGTAAGGCGTCTAACTAAGGAAGTACGGATTCAGGCCAAGTACGATAGGAGTTTAGATTGTCTGCACCGAATTTCTGAGTCTGGTGTCCGTACCAAATCTGGAATGATGCTTGGTTTAGGCGAAACAGAGGAAGATGTGATCGAAGCTATGGAAGACTTGTTAAATGTTGGAGTTCATATCCTCACTTTGGGCCAATATTTACAACCCAGCCGTAGTCATCATCCGGTTGTTGATTGGATTACACCAGACCAATTTTTAAAATATAAACAACTTGGGTTAGAAATGGGTTACAGATATGTTGAAAGCGGACCGTTGGTCAGATCTTCATATCATGCTGAAAAGCACCTTTTTACTTTCTAATTAGCTTTAAATTAAAACCCATTGAGTAAGCAAAAAATTACCCTTTCAGAAAATGAACTTATATTAGCCCTTAGGGAAAAAAATAAGTTAGGTGCCGAGGCTCTGTATGATATGTATTCTTCCTCGTTATATGGCATCATCTATCGTATAGTTCAGCACGAAGAAATGGCTGAAGACTTACTTCAGGATACATTTGTTAAAATCTGGAATTCATTTTCGTCTTATGATTCAACTAAAGGACGTTTATTTACCTGGATGGTAAACGTGGCCAGAAATCTTTCAATAGATAAGATTCGTTCAAAGGATTTCAGGAACAATATTAAAAACCAGGATATAGAAAACACCGTAAATATTATCGATGAGCAAAGGAGTACTGCAATCAATCCTGATATCGTGGGGGTAAAGGAGTTAGTTCAGCATTTAAAACCTGAACAAAAAAGTATTCTTGATTTAGTATATTTTAGAGGTTATACACATGTTGAAGCAGCCGAGGAATTAGGAATTCCTCTTGGTACTGTCAAGACCAGAATGCGTATGGCTATTACAACACTAAGAAAATTTTTTAATTAAGTGGAAGAAATCAGATTATATATAGAAAGTGGCACTTTAGAGCTTTATGCCACAGGTGGCTTAAATGCTGAGGAGCGGGAAGAGGCAGAAGCAATGCTTGCCAAACATCCATCACTTCATGCAGAATTAGTAGAAATAGAAAAAAGCCTTGAAAAATATGCGCAATCTTATGCGATTGAGCCTTCAGATAAATTACGTGATCGAATTATAGGAAACATTTTAACTTCTGCTGTCCATCACACAAACAGCGATGTACCAACAGAGCCAAAGGTTCGCAAAATAGCATCCAATCAAAATACATTTTATAAATATGCCTTCGCTGCAAGTGTGGCTTTATTGTTTTTAAGT
>JACMND010000133.1 GCA_014378705.1 Pedobacter sp.
ATGGCTTATAATCTCATTGTTAAAAATAACAAATTGTATTCATCCTATTACGGACCAAAAGCGTCACATCCAGAACAGGATTATCCGGAATTTATAGAGCGGTTGGAAGTGCCCGTTAGAGGCGGGGAAGCTAATAAAACACCGCAACTGGAGATAGAATTTAAGGATGGCACACGCGATCTGGATTTGATGTACGAAGGATGGAGTGAATCCAAAGAAGGAGATTATGTAACATTGAGAATTGATCAGAAAGACACCTATTTCCCACTGGTGATTTCGTCTTTTTACCGTATACTTCCTGAATACGATATAATTGAAAAGTGGCTGGAAATAAAAAATTTAGGTACTGAAGTGATTAAGATTGATAACGCACTCTCTGGATCCTTATGGCTTCCTCCGGCAGAATATGAGCTTTTGCAATATTCAGGGCTTTGGGGGCAAGAATTTCAACCGAAATCCAGCGAGTTAACTCAGGGTCGTAAGATTTTTGAAGTAAGAGATTTCAAGAGTTATGGTTCTTCGTTATTCTCGGTTGGCCTAAAAAATAATTTAACAGAAGATAAAGCCGCTGTATGGTATGGCCAGTTACATTACAGTGGAAATTGGAAAGTAGAGCTGGATAAACAAGCTGATGGAAGTCTGCAGATTCTTAGTGGAATTAATTTTTGGGATACCGATTGGAATTTGCGCTCTCATGAAGTATTTAAGACCCCAAAATTTTCTTTTGGATATACAGATAATGGTTTAGGTGAAGTTTCCAGAAACTTTTCGGCTTATATCCGAAATGTGCTCTTGCCCAATAAAGATGGCAAAAATAAAAAAGTTCGTCCGGTTATTTACAATAGCTGGTATGCTACTGAATTTGATGTTAACGAAAAACAGCAACTGGCACTCGCAAAAGTCGCAAAAAAAATTGGAGTTGAAACGTTTGTGATTGATGATGGTTGGTTCAAGGGAAGAGTTGATGATAAAGGAGGGCTGGGTGATTGGACTGTAGACAAGAATAAATTTCCAAATGGTTTAAATCCCATGATTAAAAAGATTAACGAAATGGGAATGGATTTTGGTATTTGGGTAGAGCCGGAAATGGTAAATCCAAACAGTGATCTTTATCGTTCTCATCCCGATTGGGTCATGCATTTCAATAATCGGAATAGAACTACCGGCCGCAATCAATTGATACTTAATTTGGCACGTGAAGATGTATATCAATACTTATATGACTCCTTGCACAAGCTATTGACTGAAAATAATATTAAGTATTTGAAATGGGATATGAATAAAACGCTTACTGAACCCGGATGGCCTGACGCGGATCCATTAATGAGAAAGGAAGTAAGAATTCGATATGTTAACAATGTGTACCGCTTGGTTGATTCTTTAAGGAAAGAATTTCCGGATGTTTGGTTGGAAAATTGTTCAAGTGGTGGGGGAAGGGTTGACTTAGGGATGTTTTCAAGAATGGACGTAGTATGGGCAAGTGATAATATCGATCCATTGGATAGGATTTTTATTCAATACGGCTATTTAAGTGCTTTTCCAGCCAATACGATGGTTAGCTGGACAGGCAAAGAAAATTGGCATGACAATAATTATCCATTAGATTTTAGGTTTAATGTAGCGATGAGCGGAGTTTTAGGAATAGGCAATGATATTACAAAATGGGGAAATGGAGAAGTGGAAACTGCCTCAAGAAAAATTACCGAATATAAATCAATTAGAAACGTAACACAAAATGGAACATTGTATCGTATTGCCTCACCTTTTACAAGTGCACGCTCCTCTCTGCAATATGTTAGTGATGATAAGTCTGAAACAGTGGTGTTTTGTTATCAATTAGCCGATCAGCTAAAAGGAAGTTCTGCTTTTCCTGTTGTAAGCGAACAATTGAAACTGCAAGGCTTAAATGCAAAAGCAACATATACTGTTAAAGCCGGGAATGACAAAAAAACATACACCGGCGAAGAACTAATGCAGAATGGAATTACATGGCCTGTAAAAGGTACCTTTAATTCAATTATTCTAAGTTTTATATCCAATTAATGAATAAATAATTGAAACTAATTAGATAAAACGATTAGTTGCTTTTTAATCACTATGTTTTTAAGACTGAGGCGCTACTTAGTATGCAGGTTTTTGTATTTTAATGGAGATAAACCGATGATATTCCTGAATAATCTTGAAAAATAGTATTGATCATCAAATCCAAGTTCTGTACATATCTCTTTAATACTTCTGTCTGTAAAATACAGGCATTGGCAAGCCTTCTGAATTTTAAGTTGATTAAAATAGTTAATGGGCGATGAACCTGTTTTTCTTTTAAAAGTCCTGCAATAGTGAGAAACTGAAATATTTTGCTGTTTTGATAGCTCCTCAATACCTAACTTCTCGTTTATGTTTTTTCTCATAAACAAAATAGAGTTACTTATTGAATCTGTATTATATATTGCAGGATTTGCTTCTTTATAATAGACAAAAGAAGAAACAAAATGTAATAAATTAATATTTGCGATTTCTGTTTCCCTTTCATTAAAACTATGCTCAATTGTTGAATAGATCTGTTCAAATAGTTTTATCCTGTTTTCATCGTAGGATATAGGATGAACCAAAAGCTGGTTGTTTTGAAGGAAACGTTCGTAAATTTTGGCTGAAATATCTCCTGTAAAGTGAATCCAGTAAATACTCCATGGATTACCTTCATTGCTATTATATCTGTGAGGAATATTTTTTGGAATGATGAAATAAGTATTTGGATGTAATTCATATTGTGTTCCGTTGATAAAGATGTATCCTCCTCCATCGGTACAATAAATCAGGATATACTGGGCGCTTCCTGTTTTTCTTTCTCTTTCATGATTAGTTGCCTTCGGATAATGCCCTATTGCAGTAAGGTAAAAATTTCTAATTATGGGATTTACAGCGATTTTACGTTTAATATTCGGCGGAATAATGATCATTTTCTGACCAACAAAACCTTCTTTTATTCTTTTTTTTTGCTCATTTACCTGAAGATGCACTCTTGTCATGATTGAATTAATTTATAATCAGAAAACGATATGATCCATTTCCAAATTGCAAAAATTGGTAGCTTAAAAAAGTAATATTATCCATTCTTTTTAAAACTTCATCCATTTAAAAATACAGCGTTTCGTAATAAGTTTATAAAAGCATTATTGATAAGGAATTTTTTACATAAAAGATCTTGATTATTATTACCAGGTATTCAAATTATCTGATTTATATCCATGAGTAAAATTTCATATCACCTTTGGGGTATTCATAAAACTGAGAAAATTTTTTTATTTAAGATTGAGAATAATAATGGTTCCTACATTGAACTTACAAATTACGGTGCAACACTGGTTTCGATTCATGTTCCTGACCGGGCAAATGAATTGGGGAATGTAATACTTGGGTTTCCGGAACTGGAGGGTTACGTGGATGATAACTGCTATATTGGTTCCACCATCGGACGTTTTGCAAACAGGATTGATCAAGCCAAATTTGTAATTGATGAAACAACCTATAATTTAGAAGATAATGATAATGGCAATACCAATCATGGAGGCAAAAGTGGGTTTAATACTAAAATTTTCAACTTTAGTATTGAGGGAAATGTACTTGCCTTTACTCTATTAAGTACAGACGGAGAGGGAGGATTTCCCGGAAACCTTAAATTAAAGGTAAGTTATCAATGGAATGAGCATAATGAGCTTCTGATTGATTACACAGCAAGCTCAGACAAGAAAACGATAGCCAATTTTACCAATCACGCGTACTTTAATTTAACCGGAGGCAATGAAAATATTCTAAATCATAAACTTACCATTTATTCTGACCTGTATTTGGAGTTGAAAGCTAATTATATACCAACCGGATCCATTGTTCCTGCCGCTGATCTGTCTTTCAATCAAAATAAAATCAAAGAAAGAATTTCCATTATTAACGATCACATTTCGGGATTGAACACCTGTTATTTACTTGATAAAAAAGATAAGGGATTTATAGTACCTGCCTGCGTATTAACCGATCAGCAATCTGGCAGAATTTTAGAAGTTTTTACTTCTTATCCGGGTATCTTATTATATACCGGTGATTATTTGAATAGCAATCATAGGGGCAATTCATCCAGGCTCTTAGAACCTTTTGACGGCCTGTGCCTGGAATGCCAATATTTACCAGATAGCCCAAATCACCCAAATTTCCCGTCAACAATTTTAAATCCAAAAGAGATATATAAACAAAGTATCATTTTTAAATTTAGTACCAGCATTTCATAGTAACGCAATTTATCCTGCAGATCACCTTACTAAATAACCGAATATTTAATTGAAGATTTATGCCAGAGGTTAATTAGGTAAGTGTTTAAAACGAATGAGCCTACTATGCAAATTTCAATAAAATTTTAACTTTAAAATAGCCAAGATTTAAAATGCTTAAGTCAACTGAAACCTTCAATAGTAATTATATTATTGGTATCTCCTTTATCTCTGCCTTAGGCGGGTACCTGTTCGGTTTTGACTTTGCCGTAATATCCGGGGCTTTGCCTTTTTTGCGAACCCAATTTATGCTTGATGCGTGGTGGGAAGGCTTTTTAACAGGATCTTTAGCATTGGGATGCATTGCAGGAAGCTTAATTGCAGGAAACTTAGCAGATCGCTATGGAAGAAAACCAGGCTTAATGTTAGCTGCGTTTATTTTTGCCATCTCCTCAATTGGAATCGCGTTTTCGTCAGGGCTACCTTTTTTTATTGTCATGCGTTTTGCCGCCGGAATTGGGGTAGGTATGGCATCCATGCTTTGTCCAATGTATATCGCTGAAATTTCTCCTGCAAAAGTTAGAGGTCGTAATGTTGCAATTAACCAGCTGACTATCGTTATTGGCATTCTGGTTACTAATCTGGTAAATTATTTTCTTGCGGATACAGGCCCTGATGCCTGGAGATGGATGTTTGGGCTGGGCGTGATTCCTTCCGTTATTTTCCTAATTGGAGTAATCTGGTTGCCGGAAAGTCCAAGATGGCTCTTGAAAGACGGTCAGGAAGGGAAGGCTAAATTAGTATTGGATAAAATTGGATCAGCCTCATTTGTAGATACAACCTTTAAAGCTATTCAGAAATCCTTAACAGGAACAAAAAAGCAATCTTATAAAGCCTTATTTGAAAAGAGTGTACGACCAGCAGTAACACTTGGAATTACATTGGCTGTATTTCAACAATTCTGCGGAATCAATGTGGTGTTTAATTATACCTCAACAATATTTGAATCCGCAGGTGCTAATTTAAATCGGCAGCTCTTTGAAACGGTAGCAATTGGTGTAGTTAACCTGGCTTTTACACTTCTGGCCATGTGGCAGGTAGATAAGTTAGGTCGCCGGCCATTGATGCTGATCGGTTCATTAGGCTTGTCTGTTGTATATATTATATTGGCATTTCTTCTTCAAAACCACTATCCAGTCGCAATGGTTTCTGTTTTTGTATTAGTCGCCATCAGCTTGTATGCCATTTCTTTAGCCCCGGTTACATGGGTGCTGATTTCAGAAATTTTCCCAAATAGAATACGGGGTGTCGCTTCATCTGTAGCTATCGTTTCACTATGGGGAGCCTATTTTATACTCGTATTTACTTTCCCCATTTTAGCAAAGAAACTAGGAACTTACGGTCCATTTTACCTGTATGCAGCTATCTGTTTCCTGGGTTTTCTATTTATTAAGAAGAAAGTAAAAGAGACAAAAGGGCAAACATTAGAAGAGCTTGAAGATAATCTAATAACTAACAGTCATTCTGATAGTTCTGTTAATCGGGCTTTAAAAGAAGAGTAAATCTAGCAATACTGGCAGAGTTTAGAACCCCATCAACGTTTTGTGAGTACCATTAAAAATGTACAAGTTGTGAATAAATAGGGCTTAAAAACTTTCATTGCCACTCAAAAACAAATAATGCTAATGGAAAAATCGTACGTAAAAGTTTGGGAAGAGAAGATTACCATACCTACTTATGGTATTGGCAAAGCCGATAAGAATCCGATGTTCTTTGAAAAACGGATTTATCAGGGAAGCAGTGGGGTTGTATATCCAAATCCAATTATTGAAAAAATAAATGATGAAAAGGAAGATAAAGAGTACATCGGTTTATTCTTAGAGAACGAATATCTTAAAATCATGATCCTGCCAGAACTTGGGGGGAGGATTCAGATGGCTTATGATAAAATAAAAGAAAGACATTTTATCTACTACAATCAGGTAATTAAACCAGCTTTAGTAGGATTAACCGGCCCATGGATCTCTGGGGGAATAGAATTTAACTGGCCTCAACATCATCGCCCAAGTACATTTAGTCCCATCGATTTTAAAATTGAAGAAAATGCAAACGGTAGCAAAACTGTTTGGGTGAATGAGGTAGAACAAATGTTTCATACCAAAGGAATGACCGGTTTTACATTGTATCCCGACAAGGCATATATTGAAATCAAGACCAAACTTTTTAATAGATCCAGCTTACCTCAAACTTTTTTATGGTGGGCTAACCCCGCAGTAAAAGTTAATGATAACTATCAATCGGTTTTTCCACCAGATGTGAATGCCGTTTTTGATCATGGCAAGCGTGATGTTTCTACTTTTCCTATTGCCACAGGTACGTATTATAAAGTCGATTATTCGCCAGGTACAGATATTTCAATGTATAAAAACATACCTGTTCCAACCTCTTATATGGCTATCAATTCTGATTATGATTTTGTTGGTGGCTACGAGCATGATAGCCAGGGAGGACTTCTTCATGTAGCCGATCATCATGTATCTCCGGGAAAGAAACAATGGACATGGGGCAATAGTGATTTTGGACAGGCCTGGGGTAGGAACCTTACAGATGAAGACGGTCCCTATATTGAGTTAATGACAGGTATGTTTACAGACAATCAACCGGATTTTTCATGGTTGATGCCTAATGAGGAAAAATCATTTACTCAGTATTTTTTGCCTTACCGGGAACTTGGGGTAGTTAAAAATGCTACCAAAGATATTCTTTTAGCCATCAATTTAATAGGTGATAAGGCTGTGTTAAAAATATATGTTACCTCAGTTCAAAACAATATAAATGTTAGCTTAAGCTACAAGGGCCAACCACTTTTTAAGCAACAGGTAAGCATTAATCCAAAAGAAGTTTATAAAAAAGAAATCTCTGTGGTAGCAGAAATGCAAGAGGATAAACTGTTATTGATTATTAGCGCAGCTTCAGGTAAAGAACTGATTAGATATGAGCCTGCATCAAATAAAAAAAATGATATTCCAGAGCCTGCAAAACCAGCCTTGTATCCTGATGAAATTGATAGTAACGAGCAATTGTTTCTTACTGCTCAACATCTGGAACAATACCGCCACGCTACATACAGCCCTGTTCCTTACTATGAAAAAGCCTTAGAAAGGGATCCAATAGATATTCGCAATAACAATGCTTTGGGTTTGTGGTACCTGAGAAGAGGGCAGTTTGCAAAAAGTGAAGGATATTTTAAAAAAGCTATAGAAACAAGTACGCAGCGTAATCCAAATCCTTACGAAAGTGAGCCTCATTATAACCTGGGCTTATGTTTTAAGTTTCAGGATCGGCAAAATGAAGCTTATAAATCATTTTATAAATCTACATGGAGCAATGGTTGGAAAGATAGTGGCTATTTTGCTTTAGCGCAAATTGATCTGGCCAGAGGCGATTTTGAACTTGCTTTGCAACACATCAATTTATGTATTGACAGCAATGCGAATAACAGTAAAGCCTACGTATTAAAATCTGCTGTATACCGGAATTTAGAGCAGTTTGAAACTTCAATCTTAATTTCTAAACTTGCTTTAGGTCGGGATCCTTTTAATCTGGGCGCCTTACATGAAACAGTATCTGCTTATCGATCCTTAGGGCAGCATACCCAAAGTAAAGGTGCATTGCATGAATTATTAAAGCTTTCCAGAGAATATGAGCAGAATTTTATAACTTATGCATTGGATTATGCTGCCGCCGGGCTATATGCTGAAGCTGCTAACCTATTAAACCACGCCATTAAAGTATCCAAAACAAGTCCATTGGTATATTATTACCTCGGATGGTTTAATCATCAGTTAGGAAATAAACAACAAGCATTAACGTGGTTGAAAGAAGGAGCTTCTGCTGATTCCTACCTTTGTTTCCCCAACCGGCTGGAAGAGATTGAGGTTCTGCAGTTTGCTCTGAAATTAAATCCGTCTGATTCTAAAGCCCCTTATTATCTTGGGAATTTATTTTACGATAAACGACAATATCAGGACGCGATAGCCAACTGGGAATTGTCAGTGCAAAGGGACAACAGTTTCCCAACGGCTTTAAGAAACCTGGGCATAGCCTGTTTTAATAAGCTTAATGATCCTGGAAAGGCATTGATGTATTTTGAAAAGGCATTTTCGCTGGATAAAACGGATGCACGTATTCTGATGGAGCTCAATCAATTGTATAAAAGATTGAATAGAACTCCAGAGGACCGAAACCAATTTATGGAAGAAAATATTGATGCTGTTCTTCAAAGAGATGATGTCTATTTAGAACGCATTACTGCTCTTAATTTTATGAACGAGAATGAAAAAGCTTTGAAATTGATTAAAAACAGGCAATTTCATCCCTGGGAAGGAGGAGAGGGTAAAGTATCCGGACAATACGTTTACACCTTAATTCAATTGGCAAAAAAATATTTAGTCAAACAACGTTTTGTAGAAGCAATCCAGCTACTTGAGCAAGCACAGAGCTATCCATATAATTTAGGCGAGGGGAAACTTTTTGGAACTCAGGAAAATGATGTTTTCTATTGGTTAGGATGTGCTTATGAAGGATTGAAAGATGCTGAAACTTCCAAAGTTTATTTCCTTAAAGCAACTGTTGGTCTGGATGAACCATCAGCTGCCATGTTTTATAATGATCAGCAGCCTGATAAAATATTCTACCAGGGCCTGGCCTGGAGAAAATTGGGTGAAAATGAAAAGGCAACTCACATCTTTAATAAATTGGTTAAGTACGGTGATCAACATCTGAATGATCAGGTTCAGGTAGATTATTTTGCAGTATCATTGCCAAACATGTTGATTTTTGAAGATGATCTGAACGTAAGAAATAAAGCGCACTGTTATTTTATACAGGGCTTAGGTTACTTAGGACTTGAAAAAAGTACGGAGGCGAATCAGGCATTTTCAGAAGTATTATTGCTTGATGCAGAACATTTAGGATCAAAAACGCATCTGACGATGTCTAAACAACTCTCGGCATCGATGCAATAAATAAAATTTAAAAACAGGCTTTAAATAAACAAACTTCGATTATACAGGCGTACTCAATTCTGCCTTTACCTTATCAGATCAAGAAACCTTTAGTAAAGGTAATTTTGGTAATTTTAAGACCCGCTAAAACCATAATGCAAATGGATAAGTTACTGCTTGCTTGTTTTTTCCTATTGTCACCCATCTTATTGTGTGCGCAAAAAAAGCCGCTTCCGGGATTGGATCTTATCCGTACAGAAGACCTGAAAAAAGATCTCTTCGAATTTGCCGGTTCAAAATTTAACGGTCGCTCAGCCGGGACATTAGACGAACTGAAAGCGGCCGTATGGCTGGCTGAAAAGTACAGGAAAATTGGCTTAAAACCAGCCGGCGATGATGGAACCTACTTCCAATATTTCACCCTATGGCGCAATCAAATTGCTAACAGCTCGTATATAAGGCTAAATAATAGCCCGCTGGAGCTTTGGAAAGACGTAGCCGTTTCGCAAATGGCTAATGTTCAACTGAATGGTGAGATAGTTTACTTAGGAAATGCCCTTTCTATAGATACTAATTCTGTTGATGTTAAAGGTAAAATTGTAGCACTTGAAGCAGATCCAAAAGGCATAAACCTGGATGTTTCTTTGCCCACATGGCGTTATAATCGTTACATATTTTTAAAATATGGTATGCCATTGGTCAGAAAAGGAGCTTCGGCAATTTTATTTATTGCAGATGAAACTGCGGAAAGAGCCTGGAATGATGCCGTTGAAAATTTTAAAAGGGGCAGTTATGATATTGACGGCGGTCCGAATGTAAATGTAAATACTACTGTTCCGGTTCTATGGCTACATAGCACCGCAAAAAAAGAAATTGAAAATAAGTCCACAACTTTTTCAACAAATATCGTTGTTAACAAATACCCGTACCCCTCCGTAAATGTGGTGGGGGTGGTTGATGGAACGGATGCTATTTTAAAGTCTGAATACCTCTTATACAGCGGCCATACCGATGCCCATGGGATAAGAAATAAAATTAAAGGCGATAGTATTTACTATGGTGCCGACGATAATGGCAGCGTGAACGTGGCTATGCTTGCAAATGCAAGAGCTTTCGCAAAGAACCCTGCAAAGCGGTCTGTGCTATTCGTTATACATGGTGCGGAAGAGAGAGGGCTATTGGGCTCAAGGTACTATTCTACACACGCTACAGTTCCAATAGCTAAAGTGGTGGCTGTTTTGAATGGAGATATGATTGGAAGGAACCATATTGATAGTGCAGCCATACTTGGCAGTGTGCCGCCCCATAGAAATTCTCTTGATTTAGTCACCATGGCTTTATCTGCAAATGCCGAGGGGCCGAAATTTAAGCTGGATAACACTTGGGACCAACCTGCACATATTGAGGGATGGTATTTCAGGAGCGATCATCTGCCTTATGCAAGATTAGGGATACCGTCACTGATGTACACCACGCTTTTACATCCCGACTATCATACCCCACAGGATAATGCCCAGAATATCAATTATCTAAAATTAAAAAAAATGGCTGATTGGATGTACCGGACCGGTTGGAAGGTAGCCAATACCGATAAGCGCCCCTCAACCGATAAGGATTTTAAGTTAGAGAGATGACCTGAGAAATCGACTGAGCCATTGTTGATGTCTTACATTTGCTATATTCCCGTCTGTCAGTAGACTTAAGAAGCGCTCTACGGATTCATTAATAAACAAGAGTCTCCGGCTCATTAGTATCCTGCAAAATCAATTTCTAATAAACCCTTTTGATCTGAATCAGAACCCGTTTTTATGTTGAGGTTTAAAAGTTGCAAACTCTTTTGTATTTGAAAATCCGTAGTCGCCGGTCCTCAAAGGCCTTGCTTCAGTCTACGGAAAGGTTGGGAGGCTGGAGAAGCATATTCATTTTGTCGATTTCCGTAATGTAAAGCGGGAAGCTGATGGCAGCTTTTATGAAGCTGAACACCTTGGTGATAGTACAGATATGTATGCTGATGAAAAACATAATATTGGAACAGCAAAAGCATACAAAAGCTGGTAGAACTGATATCGCAATACCAATGCGGCCGAATAAGCTTTGGTTTTAACTAAATTTTTTTAAGAGGGCTTTAATGTATACCTTATAATGTTTATAATACAACGCACAAAATACAAATTAACAGACATGAGGTTTATATCGATATACATTTTATCCTGCTTTATAACATTGAGCACTTTTGCCCAAAGCAATATGATCATAAAATTATGGCCTGGAAATGTTCCTGGAGAAACAGAAACAAAACATGCTGCGGAAGTTCATTCCGACAATAGCAAAAACGTAAAACGGATAACCAATATCACTGATCCTGGTATTACCGTTTACCGGCCGGGCAAAAATGCAAATGGTGCAGGCATTATAATATGCCCGGGCGGTGGTTACAATACCCTCGTTATAAACGTGGAGGGCGATGAAGTTGCGGCTTCTTTTGCAGCAAAAGGATACACCGCATTTGTTTTGCAATACAGGGTTCCTCAAAAACAAGAAGGGGCTTTGCAGGATGCACAACGTGCTATTCGTATCGTAAGGAACAGGGCAAATGAGTGGAAGCTGGATCCGGAAAAAATTGGCATAATTGGCTTCTCTGCCGGAGGACACCTTGCGGTACTTGCTGCAACAAACTTCACAAAGAAAACTTATACCTTTATCGATAACATTGACAATGTATCTTCAAGACCGGATTTTGCTATCCTTATTTATCCGGCGTATACGGCAACAATTAAAGATAAGAAACAACTATCTCCCCAAATAACAGTTGCGAAAGATACGCCCCCCATATTTATATTTATGACCGCAGATGATCATGTTGATATGCCTTTCCCATTGGCTTATGCATTACAGGAACAAAAGCTACCTTACGAGTTGCACATTTATCCAACAGGAGGACATGGTTATGGACTGAGACCGGGTAATCCTGCAGCTATGGCATGGCCAGGGCTTGCAGAAAAATGGCTTTTTCAAACACTAAACATTAATTAACATTACACGCAGAATAAGTTTTCATTAGAAGGAAAAGTAATAGTTGTAACGCTCTCTGTCCTTAGAATTAAGCGCAGCGCTCTACTTATTCACTAATAAATTAAGAGTCTCCGACTCATTAAATTCCTGCAAAATCAATTTCTAATAAATCCTTCTGATCTAAATCAGAACCTTTTTTATGTTGAAGTTTAAAAGTTGCAAACTCTTTTGTATTTGAAAGTCCGTAGTCGCCGGTACTCAAAGGTCTTGCTTCAGACTACGGACAGGTTGGGGCCGGAGATCATGTAACTGATTTTGAAGAGGTAAAAAAAGAAAAGAGGTAAAATCAATAGTTTATAAAGGAACAGGCAGTCTCATCGGGGCAGCCTGTTTTCTTTTAGGAGTAATTGTTTGGAATAGGATTAGGAGGATGATAAGATGCATAGGATTTGAAGGTTATATGATTCAAACCGGGCTTTGGAGGGAGACTAAGAGGGAGGATTGGAATTTCAACTGCACTTGCCATCCTTACTAAAGTTGGATCAGGATCTTTTGTTTCCCCGACTAAAACTGACGAAACGACGCCGAAACAAATTCAAGTACCTTTGGTAATGATTCCCTCCAGTAAGTCCAGTTATGATCGCCATCCCGGACACGATATTCATGAGGTATTTCCTTTTTCTTCATCGCAATATGTACAAGGGCATTTCCTTCTGACAATCTATCACCATCACCGCAATCAATGTACCAGCGGATAGCATTTTTCTGTGTATCGGGCATGGCTTCGACCAATGCCAGGGCACTATGACGGTTGTAGTAGCTTTCAATCTGTACATCGCTGGCATCGGGGTTGGCATTTTTAAAGCTGACCCTCGCGTCTGGTAATGAAAGCGGACCCACAGAAGCGCTTAAAGGGCAGGCAGCAGAGAATAGTTCAGGGTGATGTAAGGCATACATGAACGTACCGCCTCCCCCCATGGATAATCCTGAAATAGCCCGGTAACGTTTGTCGGTTTTGATGCGGTATTTCTTTTCAATAAAAGGCATAAACTCCTCAAAAAAGAAATCTTCATATTTCCATTCCCCTTTAATGTCATTAAAATAACCGCGTTTGCCGGTATTGGCATCGGGCATTACAATGATCATGGGTGTAGCACTGCCTTCTTTGATCGACTTATCCGCAATATTCAACACCTCACCAAACTGGATCCATCCCGTTTGGTCATCTCCTGCGCCATGTAAAAGATACAGGACCGGATATTTACGCTGCGATGTTTCATAATCAGGGGGTAGATAAATTGCATATTTGCGTTCCGCTTTCAAAATCTTACTTTTCATGGATAAGTCGTCCGAGACTTTTCCACTTTGGGCAATTAATAAACAAGGGATTAAAAATATAATTACTGCGAGGATAGCTTTCTTAATATGCATCTTATGATTTAAGTACTGACAAATATAAAAATTCATGCGAATCAAGAGTTGAAAATACAGGATTAAATAGTCGAAATAAGAGCTAATTGTACGTAAAAATAGTTGTATAAATTTTCCTAAAACCTTGAAGATTGGCAACTTAAAGAATATTACAACATCAAAATTTTAGAATGATCCCCAAGGCAAAAGCCCTCAAATTAATCGCTATATAGTTGTATGTATGACAGTTACATGACAATGAACTTAAATACCTATCCCAGAGATATAGCAATAATGATGAACCCGAGTTTACTGACCAGGAAATTATGACCACTTACATTTATCCAATACAACAGAAACAATAGTTCCGTATTTCACAAATTCATGCCTTTGCCGATGATTATCTGCGTTCCTGGTTTCCTCCAACTATTCTTCGTTCTCCTAATTTTCGTCATCCTGTGCGACCCCAAAACCTTTTACTTCTTTAGTTAAACACGACGAAATATCGGATTTACAAAGTTTTGAGCCAGTTTCATAGATTTCTTTAATTAAAACTGGAAACAAAGGAACAGTCAATGACTCTTTATCTCAAAGTTCGTAGAAACTTCTAATATCTATTTTGAAATCTTATCAGGACAATATTCCATTTGACCGGGGATATAATTGTTGATCAACCAAGAATAAAGCAGATACTTGCGAAGGATATGGAGTATTTGTGTATTTCAGCAGAAAGACATAAAAGTATAGCTAATTTAAAAGTCACTCCGACTCTTGACTCGCTTTTGGAAAATAAAGGCAAACGTTTCGGAATTATTGCAGCTGCAGCAGGTTTTACCCGAAAAAAGTGAAACTATGGAGGGCAAATCGTTAAAGGAATACTTACTGAAATATTGACTATGGGAATGTACTCTTAAACACCTATAAAAGCTAAATCGAAAATCTATATCATGATTGTAGACTCCAAAGATACAGTATTGCATTTTTTGGAAAATCATCTGTCCAGGGATTAAGACCCTCTGGAACGAGATGTGATAAACAAGCAAATCAAAAAAAATTTCGATGGCAACTTTTGGATTAAGGAATAATTGATGCAGCTAATTCAGGCTCTAATAAAATTGGCTGATAAAGTTTATTATGATATATATGCCTAAATTTAAAGTAGTTTGTGTCCGGCGAAAAGTTGTGCTTTTTATCTGACATCTTTGCAAACTTCTGCTCTTTATGGGCAATAGTTAAAATCACCCCTTTATGATAAAAATTTTACTTACTTCATTTTTAGTCTCATTTTCTTTTATCCCATTATTTGGACAAGTCAATTTTGGTTTTAAAGCCGGACTTAATCTTAGTACGCTAACAAATTTTAATTCATCAGATAACAAAACAAAGCTGGGCTTAAATGGAGGAATACTTACTGAAATAGGACTTAGAAAAAAGTTTATTGTCCGTCCTGAAATTCTTTATTCCGTTAAAGGGTATAAATTTTCTTCACAACTGTATTATGAAAATTTGAGTGTAAATCTTTATTACATTTCTGTTCCACTTTTAGGTGGCTATCGCCTTAACGACAAGTTTACAATATTGCTAGGTCCTGAATTTAGTTACTTAACAAACGATAAGTCGATTTCTGACCGTAGCAATCACGATATATCTATAGCCTTGGATTTAGGTACTACTTACAACATTAAAAACGGTTTAGGCGCAGAACTTCGTTACAGTTATGGCTTTCAAGATATAGCTGACATAATTATTACAGACTCTTCTGGCAAAATAATTGGTAAAGACGGAATAAGTAGTAACAGAGTTTTTCAGCTTGGGTTATTTTATAAATTCTTAAAGAAGTAAACAACCAATGCACAGGATTATCTGTGGATTTAGATCCTACAAATCTAAACGAAGCTAAGATTTTAAAGAAGCTTCAGCCTAAGTAATAGACACGTCCGTCCTGCCGAGAGAAGCAGTCCACCTCCGCCACCAGAGGACAATAGTATGGGCGGTTAAGCTAAATCAACGTTTGCCCGGACGCTGTCCTCCGCTGGCGGAGGTGCCAAAGGCGGAGGTGGAAATAGAAAAATTTTAAATAAAATAAGCAGGAAGAAACACCTCCGTACTGCTGATAGAAGCAATCCACCTCTGCCAGCGAGGGACAATAACCAAATAATAAAGCGTTAGCCCGGACAGACTTAAATACCTTTACTAACATGAATAATTGCTGTCCTTCGCTGGCGTAGGATTTTTAAAATAAAGTAGTTGAAAATATTGAAATCATGAAACTTGTACAGTACAATAAGTCAAAATTGACCCCAACTTCCTATCGCACAACTTCAAAATTAACCATGCCACTGTTATTCACTCCTTGTTTTTTACTGATCGCTTTGATGGTTGTACCTTTATTTACCTTAAAGGGTTTGGAATACTCGTTTCCTTTAACAAAAGCCGGTGTACTTCCATCTGTAGTATAGTAAACCATTATACCTGATCCCAATCTTTTTATCGACACCAAATTGTTTTTTATACTAATTTCAGGTTTCGCTATCCTGTTCACATATTTTGCAGTACGGGCATCGTTAATCTTTCCTTTCCAGTTCAGACCAAAACCAAAATCGTAAGCATTATTAGCAGCATCGGTGTAAGAAATCATATCATTCGGAATATCTTCATGCTGCAATTCAACCGTTTTCATATTGGCCGGAAGTTGAAAAGGGAGTAATCCGGAAGGTTCTGCCACACCGGTTAAAATATCCAAAATAGCCTGGTTCTGCACTCCAAAACCTATTACAATCGCATCAGATTCTTTTTCAAATTCTGCGGGCACAAAAGGTTTTGAGGCATCTATTACCACTATAACCGGTTTCCCTTTCATGGCTGCCTTGGTTTCTCTGATCGTTTTAAGATCCTGGAAATTACCGGCCATTATGCTTTTGCCTTTGTAAGTTCTGTCCATTATATTTGGTTCTGACGGGTCGCCAGCCGCTATACTTTTTACCCTGGCATCTACGGCAGTGTATGCATCATATTGCAAGGTGATCGGCACGTAACCGTTGCCGCCTTTCTTTACGTCTTCCGAATCATAGCCAACTCCACCAGAAGGGCTGCTTACAAAGACTACGGCGTAATCCGCTTTCGCGGGATCATCCGTTACTTTAAAATATTTCTGAAGCAATTCTGCACTTACCGCATCCTCAAATTTTTCTTTAGAAGGCGGACCAAAGAAACCGCGAGAAGAGGCGGTATATTTTTTGGGCAGGTAAACTGTTTTATCTTTATTGATGGGAAGGATATTTGACTGATTCTTTAATAGAATAACCGACTTTAACTGAGCTTCGTAACCAACTTTCATCAACTCCGGATTTCCTACTGTTTTTAGGGAACGTTCAATATCAACGTATGGGTTTTCAAAAAGCCCAACATTAAAAATGTTTTTTAACAACCTTACGGCAGACTGTTCAAACCGGGCACGCATAAAAGCTTCACCTCGTTCTTTAATCCCAAGCTGGTAGGCTGCTATTATAGGTTCGGCAATATTATTTCCGCCAAACTGATCAACTCCTGCCATTAGCACTTTATAATGCCTTTCTGCAATGGTTGCAGATTCCATGCCCCAGGGTTTTCCGGCAAAAACATCCGGGGTTTTACCTCCATCACCTGTAACACGCCAGTCTGTACAAATTACTCCATCATAATTATATTTTTTACGAAGCAGGTCCGTAATCAGGTATTTACTATAGCTATTTCCTTCGTTCCCACCATTTTTGTCCATGTTATAAGAAATAGTATAGTACGGCATTACTGCTGATGCCATTTTAGTTTTACCGGATAATTTAAACGCACCATCAACAAACGGAATCAGGTGTTCATCAAAATTATTTCCAGGGTAAACAGCGTATTTGCCATAAGCAAAATGCGCATCTCTGCCGGCTTCGCCAGAACCGCCACCGGGCCAATGCTTAATCATCGCATTGACGCTGGTATAACCCCAGCCATTTTTTATTTCATTAATACCTGTGGACGTTTGAAAACCATCCACATAAGCCCGGGCCATATCTGCGGATAATTGAGGATCCTCGCCAAATGTATTGTTGATGCGTGACCAGCGTGGATCTGATCCCATATCAATTTGAGGTGACAAAGCAGTTGCAATGCCTAAAGCGCGGTACTCGCTTGCGGCGATTGTTCCGAACTGCTGAACAATAGCGGGATTAAAAGTTGCGGCAAGCCCGAGCTGATCAGGCCATTGAGAAATCTTACCACCTGAACCGGCGGTATATTCAACGCCGCCGTTAGTCCCATGCCGCGGGTCGGAACTATTATTCGCCGGAATACCAAATCCCACACCTTCAACTATAGCTTGCATGTTATTATTCCACCGAGCAGCCACTTCCGGACTTAAAACAGAAGTTATTAAGACATGACGCAAATTGTCTTTCACCAAAAATTGTTTCTGCTGATCCGTTACGTCTGATGCTTGTGAAGAAGTCGGACTAAATGCTTTGCCATTGTAAGTAGCCGCATTAAAACCAGATGCGTTACCAGGGATTGCCTGATGACCGCTATAAAGCATCAAACCAGCAATTTGATCAATAGATAACTTAGAGGCAAGATCTTTTGCCCGCTCATTAACAGGTAAACGCCAGTCTTCATATCTATCCAGCTTCGAATTTTTGTTTAAATCTTTAAAGGCAAGATTATTTATGGTCAGGATCTTCACTCCAGAAACGGATGAATATCCTAATCTTGGTCCGTTCTGGTTATTTACATATGCAATAATTGAGGTATCCGTTGCGGGCAAATTTAATTTACTTCTAACCGGGGTTATATGGCCCGCCGTCATGGAAGATAGGAGTAGAATCAAAAATGAGGATCCCAAAAGGCTAGACATTTTTAAATTGTAATATTTTGTCTTCATCAATATAATGGATTTTAAATGTTTAAAAAAAATTAACAAAAGGAGGATTTTACAAGGTGTTAAAAACCAGCTTTAACGGGCCTTTTGAGCCCGTCTTCGCTAGTTACCAGCATCAACCAAATGCATTATCTTATGTGTTTTTTTGTATTGGCAGGGTCTCTGAAAAGTATCCTGGCTTATCAAAGTCTTAATTTTCTTTTTGAAGCCGGGCCGGAGGGATCGCTAGTTGTTCCTTTTTTGCAGGCAAAGATGGTACAGGCAACTGTGCCGGAACTGAATCCTGATTTGTACCCTGATTAAGCAAAACCTTTTCCAGGGATTGTTTGCTAACTGTAATTTGTCTGCCAACTGTATCCTGCCCACCAATTGTATCCTGTACGCTAACTGAATCCTGTCTGCTTACCGAATCCTGTCTGTCAACTGAATCCTTTGGTGCAGCAGGAGGGATTGTTCCTTGTTTTTTAGTTTGAGTTGAATCTTTTGCAGGGGCTGGTTTTTGTTCCGAGCCTTTAGGCTTAGCCTGCTGTGCAGGAGCTTGTCTTCCGCCTCCACCACTTTGTTGCGGTGCATTTGTTGCTTCCTGGCCGCCATCTCCGCCACCTTTTAAATCGTCGTTTGAAACTGATTTTTTTCTCCGTGTAGTTTCCTGCGCATTGCTAATTTTGCCAATGCGATATGTAAAAGCAATCCGAAAACTTAAATTATTCCGAACATCCGTACTCGACTGAGATAAAACAGGAGTGTTTAACACATTCCTCACAGTAACGGATCTACCCAAAAAGTTTTCAGCTCCCAGGCCGATGGTACCTCTTTTTTGATTAATATCTTTACGTAGGTTTAAGTTGTAAGTACCAAAACCTCCCTGTGATCCCTGAAGTTGAACCTGGCCGCCCCTGTAAAATCCGAAACCTTCAAAACCCCAGCCGTTTCCAATTTTATAACTTCCCGATAGCCTTATGTTATAAACAAAACCTTGATTATTGGCTTTATAAAGCGGATCACTTACATTATTGGCCAATACAGAATAGTAACTATCCACACCTCCGTTCAAGCTCAGTTTGTTTGATAAATTCACATTTGTAAAAAGGCTCATGCCGTATGCATTCTCCTTGCCAATGTTGGCAAAACTGGTTCGGATTGTATCTATTCCAACTAAATCTCTGATCCGTTGAATAGAATTATTGGTGTTTCTGACAAACGTTGTAACGGTAAAAGAACTGTTTTTAATAAAAGTGCTGTACCCCAGTTCGATATTGTTGGTATACTCCGGATCGAGGTTAGGGTTTCCTATGGTGATATTAAGCGGATTGGCAGCCTGCACATTCGGATTTAAAAACTGAAGTGATGGACGCTGGATCCGCCTGTTATAGGATAGTTTAAGGGTATTTCCGGATGCCAGTCTTTTAGAAATATTTACACTCGGCACTAAAGCACCATAAGATAATTTAAAGGCAGGATTGATTTTGTCAAAAGCAGCATCCACAGTAGTATATTCATATCGCATACCGGTTTTAAAGCTAAATTTTGATGGGGTTGTAAGGGTGTAAGAAAGATAACCTGATGAAATATTCTGATTGTAATTAAATATATTATCAAAAACAGGTGTATAGATATTGGATGCGCCGGCCCTGAATGTTTGATAATCGCTTGTTACTTTACGTAGAATTTGTTTACCGCCAAACTCAAGTATCTGGCTTTTACCTATCGGGTTTTGATAATCAATTTGAACTGTATTTTCTTCATTAGTACTTTGGTTTAAATTTTTAAAGTAGCTGTCTATAGCGTTTTGATCATTGTTATAAATGGCGTTTAAAAAATTATTTGTCCGGTTATTTTTGCTTATCAACGCAAGAATACTTATTTCCTGCTGCGGTTTTTTAAATAAGTGGGTATAATTGAAATTCACATCTACGGTTCCCGATTGGTCTTTTACTTCGGCATCCCTCAGAGTTGTGTTGAGCAAACTGTTATTCTGAAAGTTTTCAATAAGCAATCTATTCTGGTTGGTATTAAAATTTCTTAACCCATATTGTACAGAAGAAGAGATGTAATTATTTGTATCAATATCATAATCCCAACCAAAGGTATATCTTCCAAACAGCGTATTATTATCTGTACCGGCCTCCTGATTGGTTACAATTTCTTCGTTCAGGTTATTTTTGGTAACCTGAGTATTCTGGAAACTGCCGGTAGTATTATATCCTGCCCGTCCGAAACCTCCCAAAGAGAAGCCCATTTTACCGGCCTTATAACTACCGTTTAAACCGAGATTAGATCCCCTCAAACCGGTTGCCGCGTCAATACCTAACGATCCTCCTTTTAGCGTATTTTTCTTGAGGATGATGTTAATTATTCCCGCGGAGCCTTCAGCATCGTACCTTGCGGAAGGCGAAGTAATTACTTCAACGGATTTAATCAAGTCAGAAGGAATTTGCTTCATGGCATCGGCCACGCTTCCCGCGGTTATGGTTGAAGGACGGTTGTTAATTAAAACCTTTACATTTTGGCTGCCACGCATGGATACATTTCCGTCCAGATCAACAGAAAGCATAGGCACCTTACGGAGTACATCAGTTGCATCTCCACCTCGATTACTAATATCATTCTCAGCGTTGTAAACAGTGCGGTCTACTTTCTCTTCAATTAAAGCACGCTGGCTTACAACGGTTACTTCGTTCAATAAATTGGTGCCTGGCACTAATTGTATAACCCCAAGTGCAACTTCGGCGTCGTTACTGCCAACTTCAACATTCGAAACAGTTTTGGTATCATACCCCAAAAAAGAAAGCTTTACCTGATACGTTCCTGCATTAATATTAGAAATGATAAATTCACCGTTGTTATTTGCTATCGATCCCGCAATAGATTTGCCTGTAGTTGGGTTTACCAGGTTTATAGTTGCGTAAGAAACCGGCGTCTTGTCTTTGGCATCCTGAACAGTTCCTGTTACACGGCCGTTGCTTTTTTTGGAAGGAGCGGGAGGGCCGGTTGCTACCTGGGCCTGTACAAAAGCGAATGAACTTAGCATTGCAAATAGAAATAATAATCTTTTCATTGATTTATAACTTAATATCCAAAGCAAAACTATTCTTTTGTGTTTTCCCCTATCTAAATTGATACCATTGGTTTAAATCTTGCGGCTAACCATGTAAATTTTGCGACCTGATAATTTGATCCATTTGAGTTAATACTGATTATTCTGTTTTTTATTTATGTAAGGTGCTTTGGAGATAAACCTTAAGCTGATATTTTAATTATTTTTTGGGCGTGCCCCTGCGGGTCGGGTTTTACGCTTTAATCTTTTGCTCGTGCCTCACAAAAGGATTTCCGCTGCAACCCCTCACGCACATTGAAGAGGACTTGGAGCTTTGCATTATTTTAATTGGAAGGAGTAAATACGCTATGTTTTACGCTTTAATCTTTTGCTCCTGCCTCACAAAAGGATTCCCTCTGCAACCCCTCACGCACATTGAAGAGGACATGGAGCTTTGCGTTATTTTAATTGGAAGGAGTAAATATGCTATATTTTATGCTTTAATCTTTTGCTCGTGCCTCACCGAAGGCTTAACGCTACTATCCCTCACGCAACCGGCTAATTTTTAATTAGTTTATCAACTTGTTAATCACATCGGGGTAGGTATCCCCAATTGAAAATTCAATATCCCCAATAAAAACGCTGTTTTTACGGATAGCGGTAACAGCCGCTTTTGAAACAATTACAGACTTATGTATCCGAATGAATTTTGAAGGAGGCAACAATTTTTCTATTCCGCTTACCGTGCTGCGGGGAACGATTGTTTTATCTGAGTTTATTAGTTTGATCTTCACATAATCCTTTAACCCCTGTATGTAAGCAATATCCCGGTAATGAATTTTGACAAGGCTGTAATCTACATTTATAAAGAAAAAGTCAGGCTCTTCGACAAGTGCTTTTTTGGTTTCTTTGTTTAGTTGATCTAATTGCAAAGCCCGGTCACAGGCCTTCAAAAACCTTTCCATAGGTACAGGTTTTAGCAGGTAATCAACCACCTCTAAGGTGAACCCTTCTACCGCAAACTCCCTGTACGCTGTTACAAAAATAACCATCGGCCTTTTTGATAAACTTTCAATAAGCTGCATACCTGTTAGGCCGGGCATCCTGATATCAATAAAAATGAGATCAACCTCATTTTCCTGTAACGCCCTGATTGCTTCAAAGGCATTTCTGCAAGTTGCCACCAAATTCAAATAAGGAACTTTACTAATATTATCCGCCAGTAAGCTTAAGGCCAAAGCTTCATCATCAACGGCTATACAGTTAAGCATATTCAAGTTCTAATTCTAACGCAACATAAAAATAACCATCGATTTTATTGATCACTAAATTGTGTTTACCGGGGTAAAGCAAAGACAAGCGCCTGCGAACATTGGCCAAACCTATTCCCGAAGTTTTGTCTTTTTGTTCATTGTCTTCTTTATTGTATTGGTTGTGCACATTGAAGTAAAGCTTATGACCATGGCAATGCAAGTCGATATGAATAACCGGATCCTCAATCAGGCCCACGCCATGCTTAAAGGCATTTTCCACAAACGGAATCAATAGCATTGGTTCGATAATAAACGGAGTAGGCGGGGTTTCTAAAGTTGACGTAATATTAATAAAATCGCCAAACCGCTGTTTTTGCAGATCAATAAAATCCTGTAAATATTTAATTTCTTCACTAAGGAACACTTTTCTGTCAGTTTCATAAAGCATGTATTGCATCAGCGTAGACAGCTTCATTACGGTAGGTTCCAATTCTTCACTTTTCAATCTTACCAAAGCAACAATGTTGTTTAACACGTTAAAAATAAAATGCGGGCTAATTTGTGAACGTAAAAATGACACCTCGCTTTTTAAATTTTCTTTTTGCTTTTCATTGATCTTATCATCTTCTTTAGACTTATCGCTAACCGTTTTATACGCAGTGCTGGCAGAGATTGTGATCAAAAAAGCAAGCAGGTTATGAGCAGATGAACGATAAAAGTTAAAGTTTCTATCAACCAGGAGCGGAAAAAGAGTGCCATGGAAAAGCATCATGATCAAGAATAAGGCAAGCAAAGAAAAAAAATAGATCATATACTTTTTCCGATAGATTAGCATCGGAACAAGCAGCTCCGCGTTCAGATAAAAGATACCGGCCCTGAAAATATTTGTGGCTACGTTCAATGTCCGATAAGGGTTATCCTTGTCGTTGCCATCATCAAATATATAATTAGAAAGGATGATGACCGTCCAGATGCTAATATGAATAGCGACTTTACCCCATTTTTTACTTCGCCATTGCGGGTTAGATACGGTCATTTCAAAGAATTAGGTTTAAAAAAATGATTTGTATTGTGGTTTGTAAACAAATCGTTAAGCCGATATTAAACGATACAGCAACTAAATTACAACTATTTATAACCAGACTTTACTAACTGATACGATTGGGTAAAGTACCGCGACCAACTAAGTGAATATTGAGACTAATTGGAGAGAAGCAGTTTTAAAATGATTAAAGCCATTCCTGAGAGAATTTATTCTACATGGTAAAGAAATATAGTAACATTGGAATTCTCCCACCGTAGAAGTGAATTGTTAAAAAACCTCAACTCCTAATTAATTTTTAAATTATTATATTCGTTTATGAGAAAATGTTTACCAAAATTCTTGTTGTCGGCTAAAAACATTGTTTTATTAGTATTATTCTTAGTCCTCATTCTCCCCGTAGGTTGTAGAAAAGATAAGGAACCTTTAAATATTCCTACTAGTAAACCTGCATCTGCTTACGAGTCCGCATTTATTAGAAGTTACTTCGACTTAACATGTAAAATTGTAAAGAATACTTCCGGATTTTTTCCACCTCAGGCCTCCAGGGCTTACGGTTATATTTCCCTGGCATTGTATGAATCTACTGTACCAGGAATTGATGAAACTGCTTCTTTAACAGGCCAACTAAGTGATTTAAAGTCGGCTACATTCCCTAAACCGGATAAGGACTCGGAGTATAACTGGGCCATTTCTGCCAACGCTGCAACAGCAGAAATGATTCGAAAGATGTTTGAGATAAAAATTTCTGCAGAGCACCTTACCGCTATTGATGAGCAGGAAAAGAAAAACAAAATGTCTTTATCTTCAGGTATATCTGGGGATGTTGTACTTCGCTCGGAAGCATTTGGAAAATCGGTTACTGCGGCATTGTATGAATTCTCTAAAAGTGACGGGGGGCATCAATCTTTTCTAAATCCATTCCAGCTTCCATATATCTTACCTTTAGGGGATGATCAGTGGGTGCCTACCGGGGCGGCACAATCTCCGGTAGCTCCAAAATGGGGCACTAACAGGGCTTTTTTGTTTTCAAATGTTTCGCAAACCGAACCACCTGCCCCGTACAATTTTTCTACAGATCCAAAATCTCCTATTTACGAGGATGCCATAAAAGTATATAACCAGGTTAAATCAAATACCCCCGAGCAGGTTTTAATTACAAAATATTGGGCTGATGATCCTTTTAGTACCTGTACTCCTACAGGTCATACAATTAATATTTTAACGCAGTTGTTAGAAGAAAATAAATCTTCGCTGGCCAAAGCAGCTTTAGCATACGCTCAAATGGGTGTTGCCGAACACGATGCATTTATAGCTTGCTGGAAGTGTAAATATAAAACGAACAGGTTACGACCGGTTACTTACATTAAAAAGTATATTGACCCGTCATTTAATACTGTCATTGGTACACCTCCTTTTCCGGCATATGACTCCGGGCATTCCGCAGAAATAGGGGCCGGCTCCGTAATTTTTACACACTTGTTTACAAATGGTGATGGAAAATATACGTTAACAGACCGGTCGCAAATTCAATATGGGTTCTCACCCCGTACCTGGAATAGTTTTAATGAGATGGCGCAGGAATGTGCAGACTCACGGTTTTTTGGTGGGATCCATTTTCTGGAGGATAATACCATCGGACTTACGCAGGGGAAAAAGGTAGGTCAGAACGTAATTTCGATGATAAAATGGCCTAAAGGTGTTAAATAAGACCACGTTTAATGCTTCCCTAATTTTCATTTTTCTAATTCCTTTTCTAACCCACTGTTCAAACAATAAATATGGCAGGATGGAAGAAGATGCAAAAAAAATTGCGTTCATGCAATGTCAATCCCGTCAATATACCAAAGAGAAATTTTTCCTGGCTGATCAATATAACAGTCTTGACAATCAATTAATAAATAAAGAGGTTGATAAGAAAAGTGCGGACAGCACCAGGTTGAGATATGATTCTAAAAAGAAAAAACTGTTGCAGGAAGCTCAGCTAAAATCAGATTCTTTATTAAATTTTCTGCGAAAAGTGTGGAATGATGATTATACAACCAAAGCAGATAAAAAAGCTCTGGATTCATTAACTAAAATTGAATTGACAAAAATCTGTGATGAAAATCCGATTTAGACATTCAAATGCAAGGAGCGTAACAATTTAATTTTTGGCTTGCTGGGGTTTTTTAAAAAGAATCGTACGTTAAAATTTTTGTTACTTATCTTTTACTTTTAATCATCCTTATCCCTACGCCCTCATTTGTAATTTTAACCGGTTTAATTAAGTCGTTTTTCTCAAAGTACATCCGTTCTATGCAGGTTTCCCGGTGATGTCCGTTCGTGGTGGTTAATGGCCGGCGGTGGTAAAATATGTACCACTCATCTGTCCCTGGGATACAAATTACAGAATGATGGCCCGCCCCAGTGGCGATTGCTGGATCTTGCTCCAGTATTTTTCCAATCCGTTTAAATGGTCCTAAAGGTGAATCAGCCATCGCGTAGGCCACACTATAATCCGGACCAGTCCAGTTTCCTTCCGACCACATCAGGTAGTATTTCGCGTTACGTAAGATCATAAAGGCACCTTCCACATATTTATCCGGCGTGATTGCTTTAAAAATTGAGCCGTCTTCAAAGGGCATAAAGCCGGTAAAATCATTGTTTAACTTGCCAATGTTGCAATGTTGCCATCCGCCGTAAATTAAATAATATTGCCCGTCTATGTCTTTAAACACAAACTGATCTATAGGTTGCGCATTGTTGTAAAATTTATCAATAAGCGGTTTGCCGATATGGTCTTTAAACGGGCCGCCCGGGTTATCTGATACAGCCACACCAATTCCTCCGGTTTCTTTGTCATTCTGAATATCATTAGCCCCGAAGAAAAGATAATATTTGCCATCCTTTTTTGTGATAGAGGGCGCCCACATTGAATACGCAGCCCACTTTACATCTTTAATATCCAATACATGAGCATGTTTTTTCCAGGTAACGAGGTCCGTTGATGAAAAGGCATCCAAAAAAGTCTGTTTCAGGTATTGCGGGTTAATCGTATTTTTCTGAAGCCTCTTCTGTTCTTCAGAAATAACAGACGATCGATCTGGCTTATCATAATCGTCAGAATACGTTGGAAAAACCCAATAAACCTGATCAAAAATCCGGGCTTCCGGGTCAGCATACCAGCCTGGAAAAATTGGATTACCTGAACTTTTTTCTATCTTTTTTTGCTGCGGATAAGATGTAGTTGCGAGCAGTAACATGCAGGCTATTGAAGTGATGTATTTAATAATTTTCATTTTTAGGGACTTAGGCGTAAATATTTTTAATAACGTGCCGAAAGCCAGATTTCGAACGCAGGTAAACAAAATATGAAAAGATTGGTAAAAAAAATTCATGACCGAATTTAGAAATACTGATTATTTAAAAGTTAGAATGATGGTATGCTTAATAGAAAGTTAACGTAAACCTAATTCACATTTTTCATTTTTGCATTTCAAAAATTAAATTTAAAACTTATCCCATGCGTTATTCTGTAAATCTAATCTTATCCGTTTTAATAATTTCCCTGTGTGCAACAACTGTCCGTTCGCAAACAAAACAAAGTATGCGTATTGCATTTGGTTCATGCAACAGGCAGAATCTATCTCAACCTATGTGGAATTATATCGCTTCTGACCAACCTGATCTTTGGGTTTGGCTCGGTGATAATATTTATGGCGATACCGATGATATGAAGGTTTTAAAAGAGAAATATGAAATCCAGAAAAACCAGGAGGAGTATAAAAAATTTATTTCTAAAGTGCCTTTTATAGGTACCTGGGATGATCATGATTATGGCCGCAATGACGCCGGTAAGCAGTATCCTCATAAAAAGGAAAGTCAGCAACTGGCGCTTGACTTTTTAAACGAGTCAAAGGAAAGCGTTCGTCGGAAACAGGAAGGCATTTACGCGTCTAATACTTACCAGGTTGGTTCTAAATCCATCAAATTTATTCTTCTGGATACCCGTTACCACCGTGATACGTTGATGAAAGACACCAGTAAAAAGTATATTGTTAATACAACAGGAGATATTTTAGGCGAGGAACAATGGAAATGGCTGGAATTAGAATTGTCGGATAAGGCAGATGCTTATATCATTGCTTCCGGAACCCAATTTCTATCAGAAGAACATCCTTATGAAAAATGGGCTAATTTCCCAACAGCGAAAAAAAGGTTTATGGATCTTTTAGTAAAAGCAAATACCAAGGGAGTGGTGCTATTAAGCGGCGACCGGCACATTGGCGAATTTTCTAAAACTCAAATCAGCGGTTTAAATTATCCTTTGTACGATATCACATCCAGCGGTTTAACACATTCTGCAACAAATAACACAAGCGAAGCCAATAAATACCGCGTAGGACCACTTGTAAATCAAAAACATTATGGTTTAATGGAATTTACAGAAGACGGAAAAAAGTTAAAAATAAAAATTCAACTAAAAGGCATTGAAACTTCGGTATTTCATACAGAAGAGCTTTGGTTTTAAACCTGCTAATACTAATCAAAAAGCCAGTCAGATTTTCTTTCTGGCTTTTAATTTTATGTTATCAAATTACTCCACGGTAGTTTAATCTAACATTTTAATAGTATAACGATGCTTTCTTCTTAACAAACGCTTAACAGTCACACTTCATTTTTGCGGATCAAAACACATGATATGAAGAAAGATCAATTTAGATTCCTGATACTGCTTACCTGCATCTTCAGTTTTACCCGGCTCAATGCCCAATCAACGGATGCTTCCATATCAGGCAGCGTGCTTGACCCTAATGGTGAGCAGTTACCCGGGGTTGTAGTCTCCATCCGGAACGAGTCGACAGGTTTTCAATCGTCTACTACGACCAACATGGAAGGAAGTTATTATTTTAAACAGTTGCCTCTCGGGAAACCATACACCGTCAAAGCATCATTTATCGGCTTTGCGGTTCAGGTGAAAAATAACCTCTCCCTTAATCTCGGGGATCAGTTGGTCGTTAATTTTAAACTCACAGAAGCTTCTACAGATTTAAGCGAAGTTGTGATAACCGGCAATGCGATCAACAGCCGGATTGACCGTTTGGGAAGTAGTACTGCTATTACGGCACAAAACATTCAGCAAATACCAGCACAAAACAGAAGCTTTACCAACCTTTCTTCTCTGGCCCCAACTACCAATGGCGGGAATATTGGCGGACAGCGCTTTTCTTCAACTAACTATCTTATTGACGGTGTAAGTGCCCGGAATAACCTCACTTCAGGTGAGATTGGCAGAGGCCCTTTCACACTTTCAATAGAAGCTATCAGGGAATTTGAAGTAATCACCAATGTTTATGACGTTTCTCAGGGCCGCCAGGGAGGAGGTGCGATCAGTGCCGTTACGAAATCAGGAACTAATAATTTTACGGCAACTGCTTTTGATTATTTCCGTTCTGATTTCCTGGCAAGCCCATTTGATATACGCGGTAATAAAAGGGAGCAGCAATTTACAACCAACCAGTATGGGTTTAGTGCAGGCGGTGCCATCGTTAAAGATAAACTTCATTTTTTTACAGCATTAGATCGTCAGGATCAGGCCCAGCCTTTATTTATTGCTGATATCCAGTCAGATGCTGATGCCAATGCCTTGCGTATCAGCCGTGGTGCGCTAGACAGTGTGCTTCAAATCGGCAGACAGAAATACGGTTTAGGGAACGGCCAGCAAGTTGGGGAATTCGGTTTAAAAACCTTAGCCAATACTTTTTTTGCACGCTTAGACTGGCAGATTAATGATAAGAACCGCTTAACCGTTCGAAACAACTACACTGATTGGGTTGATCCGTCAAGCGTGAACGATAATTCACAAATAAACTTGTTTGAAGTTTACGGAGATTTTAAATCAAGCGAAAACAGCACTCTGGCATCCTTAAGAACCCAGTTGAGACCAAACTTACTGAATGAACTTAAAGTCCAGTATCAGCATGCCACCCGAAACTTTGTTCCAAACAGTCAGTTGCCTGCAGCGAATATACCAAGGGCCATTGTAACCGTTCGTTCAACTCTTCCAAACGGCACACTGGGTAACACACAGGTGCAATTTGGCGGACAGCGATTTAATCCGGAAGACAACCTCGAAAACCAAGTGCAATTAGTTAATACTACCTTTTATACGAAAGGAAAATACAATTACACCTTTGGTACAGACAATACCCTCACTTATCTGGATACCTACATTTCTAATGAGCAAAACGGGCGGTTTATTTTCAACAGCCTAAGCGATTTTGATAATTTAAACCCTTCAAGATATGCCCGTGAAGTTCCGCTTAAAGGAGTTCCTTCCGTTCAGCAATATGTGCTTAATGCTTCTTTGTTTGGTCAGGTTCAATTTGCACCATTAAAAAATCTGGATGCTTCCTTTGGTTTACGGTACGATGTAACCAGTTACCTGACTGCTGCAAACTATAACCCGGTGGTTGAACGAACTCTTGGTTTAAGAACAGACCAGAATACTACCGACTGGAACAATATTCAGCCCCGTATGCAATTGACCTGGGATATTAAAGGCCAACAAAAAAATATTGTACGCTTTGGCGCCGGCGTTTTCTCTGCTAATCCCATCACCTATGCGCAGGTAAACAATATTCAGAATAGTGGAACTAATGTAGCGGCTATTGATGTTACCCGTCCGGCAAACGGAGGCGTAAACCTGGTGCCTGTTCCTAATTTCCCGGCCTACCGGAACGACCCTTCCACAGCTCCCGGCTTGATATCCGGTGTGCCAACCGTTTCTACCATCAACCTGAATGATAAAAATTTACAAGTGCCCACTATTTATAAAACCAATCTGAGCTACAATCGCGTGGTTGGCGACTGGCTCAGAGTAGGTGTCAACCTGATGTATTCCAATACCCGTAATAACTACGTTTACCTTGATAAAAACCTGGTTGATGATCCTTTTTTTAGATTGAGTAATGAAAACAACCGTGGGGTTTTTGTGCCGGCCGCCTCTATCGGTGCCAACGGGATTACCAATAACGTTTTAGGACGCAAGACCCGGGAAGTAGGACGGACGCTTGAGTTTACAAACGGAGCCAGGCTGGAGCAGGCAGCGGTTATTCTGGATGCAGATGTGAGATATTATAAAGACGGCTATCTCAATTTTAGTTATACATTGAACGATGCCCGTGACAATACGTCGTACAACGGAAACGTAGCCAATACCTCTACCTTCAGGCCTGTAAAATCAGACCCGCGTGACCTTTCTGAAATTAATTATTCTGATAATCAGTTCAGGAATAAAGTGGTATTTTTTGGTGCCGCACCCAGTGTTAAAGGTTTTGTATTTAGCGGACGCTTTACAGGTATTGGTGGTTCAAGATATTCTTTAACCGTAGATGCGGATTTAAACGGTGATTTCGTCGGCGGTCCTGGTGCCGATAATGATTTAGCTTTTGTTTTTGATCCAAACAATCCCAACACGCCTGCAACAGTAAAAGCATCCATGGATAAGATCTTAAATAACCCGGAAAACAGGGCACGTGAATACATCAAATCTGCGTTAGGTACAATTGCCGACCGTAACGGTGGAAGTAACCCATTTTCAGGCATCTTCGATCTGCGGATGGCAAAAACCCTTAAAACCTACCGCAAGCAAGCATTTACCTTAAGTGTTGATGTGTTTAATTTTGCAAACTTGCTAAAAAAAGATTGGGGAGTAAACTACAACCTTGGAAACCAGAGCCTGTTATTTGTTTCAGGATTTGATCAGACTTCAAAGCAATATACGTATCGTGTAAACGAAAATGTTGGGGTTGTACAACAAAATGGTACGCCTTATCAAATTCAGTTAGGCGGGCGTTATTCATTTTAAAAATTTATTGAAGAAAGTATCTTGTAGATATTCTTCATGCTACTGATGAATGAAAGAAATCCCATTTAGAAAGGGAAAAATTACATAAAGTACGCTTTACTTATCCGAATTACAATCTACCGGCAAATTAAACTTGCCGGTAGATTGTTTTAAAATGTAGTTACCACGCTTCATCTAAACTCTTATAATTCATCTACCGGTATTCGTCATTTCACGGGGCATTAAATGAATTTCCTTTTGCCGTTTGCTGATATATCTGCATCCATTCTGATCAAAATATCCATCTTCTTCCAACATAATGCGTACGCTTTTTTTCCATTCCGGAAATTGCTCTGACTCTTTCGATTTGCAAAAGTCTGTAAGCGTATTTGTGGCAATTCCCTTTCCCCGGAATTTTCTGTTTATTCAGGGTGATGTTAACAGATCAAAGGCTTTAATTAACTGGTATACAACGCAACGCTGAACGATAGAAATAGAGGATAAAATAATTGAATCCTTAATTTTTGTTACAGGCATAAGTATTCTTACGCTTCTATCAAGGCTGAATAGTAAAAGGCATGTATATGAAATATTTAGGTGACTGAATCCAAACAAAAAAGCCATTTCCGCATTATTTGATAATCACTGCGGATATAACCACATGCTGACAGAGAACTACATTACTCTGATATTCAAGTTGAAAATTTCATTTTGTGCTTATTACCGGGAATGTGCATATGGCGTAAATAGCATCTGATAGCGTTATCGGCTTATCAAAACTTTACAGGATTGTTTAATATTATTCGCATATTCCGTAGGTGCAGAAATGATTAACTATTCTTACAGCCAACAAATTGAAGTTAGTTTTGGAAACGGGTGATAATTGTTGTGGTAATTGATCCTGGGCATCAGGGCGTATTTTAAGGGTAAATAAAAGA
>JACMND010000134.1 GCA_014378705.1 Pedobacter sp.
AAATAAAATCACATAAATTTATTGTTGTTTTATGATTGATGCAGGTATGCAATGCTTATTTGCCAAAGTGGTAAAACACCACTGGTGTTACAATCACATCATGCAGTATGCTATTAATTAATCATATTAAGATTGACCCCAGCTAGAGGATTTCTTAACCCGCTGCCGAAGCATCTAGTGTAAACGAAATCTATTTTCTTACGGATCATCACAAATTGCCTTACCTGAAGCGGCTTATTTATGTGGACCTTAGCAGCTTTAAATTTTTGTAACGTTTTACAATCCCATGCAAGAAATCATTAAAACTTACCATCAACAAATTTCTGTAGCCGTTCTGGAAATAAAAAAGCTTAACCGTCTAATTAACTTATATTCATTATTAAGGCTTGCTGCAATTCTATTTGGTTTTACCTTAGTGTATCAGTCGCTGAAGTTTGAACTAATTTGGTTAACGGAACTAACTTTTTTGTTCACCATTTTTTTATTTGGCTGGTTGGTTAGCAGGCAAAACGGTTTTGAAAAGCGCAAAACTTTTTTAGAAAATACGCAGATGGTTTTTAAGAATGAGATCGAAAGCATCCAATCTTACCATAACATGTATCCCGATGGAAGTGAGTGGCAGGATGATCATCACGTTTACACATCAGATCTTGATATTTTTGGACCGGCGTCTTTGTTTCATTTTTTAAACCGTTGTGCTACACATTTAGGAAGTACCAAACTGGCAAGATGGCTTAAAAGCCCTGCTGAGGAGAAAACAATAAGGCTAAGACAGGAAGCTCTTAAAGAGATTGCGACAAAAAATGGTTGGAAAGAAAGATTTCAGGTTCATTTATTTATTGCAAATAAGCCTGGAAATGATCATATAAGCGGGTTGCTTCAATATCTTCATACGCCTTCAGCAACCTTATCAAACAACTTAAGATGGTACATTAAATTGAGTGGCTGGATATTCGTTCCAATGTTAATCGGATCTTATTATCTGCCGATAGTGTTACTCGGAGTTTTGGCCCTTGGCATATTCAACCTGTTTATTTTGCAGATAACTCAATCAAAAACGGAAAATGCGGAGATTCAAATTTCAAATGTTGGAAAAAATTTAAATGCTTTCGAAGATTCATTTAAGATAATTGAGGACGAAATCTGGAAGTCGGCTCTTTGTTGTTCTCTTAAGAATAGCCTGGAAGATGCCGGTGAAAATAAAGTTTCAAGACAAATAGAGCAGTTATCCGCAATCATAAATCGCATTAATCTGGGATCAGTTCCTTTGTTTGGTTTTATATTAAAAGTAAGTGTTTTATGGAATTTAAAACAGCTTATTTCATTGGAAAACTGGAAAAAAAATAATCTTAATAGCATAGATAATGCGTTTAATGTGATTGCTGAGTTTGAAGCTTTGATCAGTATGGCGACATTAAACATTAACCATTCCGAATATCACTTTCCAGAGATTTTAAAAGATGAAAAGTATACGTTGACCGCAAATTGTATTGGTCATCCGTTAATCCCTTTGTCAACCAGGGTTTTAAATAATTTTTCGTTAAATAACGAACTTAAAATAGACATCATTACCGGTTCAAACATGGCAGGAAAATCAACGTTCCTCAGAACATTGGGTATCAATACCGTTTTGGCTTTAAGTGGTTCCGCAGTTTGTGCTTTACAAATGAAATTAACGCCGATGACGGTGTTTACTTACATGCGAATACGCGATTCTTTAAACGAAAACACATCTACTTTTAAAGCAGAATTAGACCGTTTACAATTACTGCTCAAGGTTTTAAGTAAGGAAGAAAAGATTTACTTTTTAATTGATGAGATGCTGCGGGGTACTAACTCTGTTGATAAATACCGTGGCTCGAAAGCAGTTATTGAAAAATTGATTGCTGAAAAAGCAGTAGGCATTTTGGCTACACATGATTTGCAGATAGCACATCTGGAAAAAAAATATCCTGAATACATCCGCAATTTTTATTTTGATATCCTTTTTAAAGATCAGGAAATGCAGTTCGATTATAAACTTAAAACAGGCGAATGCAAAACATTTAACGCATCCCTGCTTTTAAAACAGTTGGGGATAATTATTGAAGAGTAGCAGGGAGCAAGCAAATTAACGTTATTGATTAGCCTCCCACCCAACCGGAAGGATTAACGGGAGTTCCGCCTTTCCAAATTTGAAACTGCAATTCTGTTGTTCCTTCTGAAGCATCTGTAGCAACAACCCCGATAGTTTGCCGCGTACTTACTTTCTGACCTTTGCTTACACTGGGATTTTTAAGTTTGGAATAAATTGAAAAATATTCTCCGTGACGAATAATAATGGTGTAAGAATTTACAATAAAAACAACATTGGAAACCTGGCCATCAAAAACTGCATGGACGGCAGCGCCGGGAGAAGTTTTAATGTTTATGCCCGGATTATAGACTGTAACATTACCATACTTATGAGAGCCGAAATTTTCAACAACTACTCCGCTTACAGGTTTCGGAAATCGTCCGCGGTTACCCGCGAAACTACTTGAAAGTTTGGCGTCGGCCGGGCTCGAAGCCAATATAGAGGTGCCTTTAGCCACTGGTTTGTCTGTAGTTTTAGTCGCATTGGCTGCTTTGGCTTTGGCCGCTGCCAATCTTGCTGCTTCAGCAGCCCTTCGTTGTGCTGCCAGAACTTCTTTCCGAATAGCTTCTTTAATAGCCCTGTTGAGTGAGGAAGCCTGTTTTTGTTTACCTGTTAGCTGTTTACGTAAAGTTTGCTCTTGCCTGGTTAATTTAACCACTTCCTGCG